>JANWLA010000029.1 GCA_025451075.1 Nitrosotalea sp.
AATATATTTAGATTTAAACATCCGAAACGATGAACAGACGATACAGTATGATGTCTATTGCCGCAGTAGTGGCAGTAGCAGGATTATTGTTCGCAAGCACATATTCACAGACTCAGATGACTGCATCTAGTCAGAGTGTACCTAGTGTATCAACACAGGCCTCTACAAAGGTAGTCAATGACATGGGAGGTATCCAATTACAAATGCCAAGTGCATTTGCACAGATACCAGCGGATCAAATTGATGGTTTGGTTGCACAAGGACGTCATGTAGTAGATGTACAGTTAACAGCTCAAAGTGTTAGCTTACCTATCATGGGCGGCGGAAAATACTACGCATTGACCTTTAACGGTCAAGTTCCAGGACCAACTGTAAGAGTTACACAAGGCGATATCGTCAGAGTAACACTTACCGTTCCATCAAATGAATCAACACCACACTCCATAGACATGCACGCAGGTCAACTTAGTGCAACAAACTTTGGAGCTGTTAAAGTTGGTCAATCCAATACCTATGCATACATAGCTGAGACCCCTGGTGCATTCAAGTACCACTGTGAAGGAGTCAATCTAGCTTCGATGGACCAACATGTAATGTCCGGCATGTACGGAGTAACAATCGTTGATCCATTGAATGGTTATAACCCGCTGATAGTAGACCAAACTGATACCCAAGGCGGTAAAGTCGTAGTCGTACATCATCGATATGAGGCTGCTGCAAAAGAATTTGTCTTAGAGTACAACGAATTGTACTTGAACGCAGATGGCAGCTATAACCAAGTAGCAATGTTCCTTCACAATACAACACAAAGTGTTGTAAACGGAATGGCATTTGGTTACACACCTAACGCAGATATTAACAAGCTGATAAAAGGTGATCCAACCAAGAATGTCTTCCCAGTGCAACCTTGGAATGACCCATCACTAAAACAATATCAAGGACATCCATTATTTGCCGATCTTGACACCCACTACAGACTCTTTGTAGTGAATCAAGGCGACATGCCGGTTTTCTTCCACATGGTGGGAGGACAACTTGCACGTGTGACACAAGGAAACCATGTCCAAGCTCAAGGAGTTCAAACTTGGTTAATTGGTGGCTCACAGGATGCAATCATCGATGTTGTCTTTAACAGTCCAGGTGCATATGTAGCAGTCAATCATGACTATGCAGCAATCTTTACAGGTGCGGCCACAGTATTTGTCGCAGGTGACCCATTCAACTTGGGATATCATCCAGGCGATATGCCAAACCCATCTGACGCAGTACCTCCAGTCGGCATGAATTCTATTCCACAAAAGGAAGTAGTTCACTGTCTATGTACTGATGATCAAGCAGCTGCAATTGCGAAATCAATGAGCGGGTAAACCCCCAAACCTTTCTCTTTTTGTTTTAATTCCCACTAATTTTGATTATGCAACTTTACAAAATAAAATGTGGCACAAAATTATTGCAAACTGATTTGATATGTCCATTACATCCTGTTGAATTTTACTGAAACTTGCCAAAAAATTACTATACTATCACTAACAAAGTTAGCGAATGCATATAATGTCTAAATCAAACCATTTATTGATAATGAGCCAAGTCTTGGGAAAAGACAGAAAAATTCTGATATTCTCTTTTGTTACAGCAGCTGCAACTATAATTGCTGGAATATATCATCTGCAAATGGCTCCGGGATCCCTGTCACATAATTTGGGAGAAGGAATTCTTTTCCTAGTTGGTGGTATGACACAGATCTTTTGGGCAGTTCCTGTCATAAAACGATGGGGAAAGATATGGCAAATTATTGGAATTGCAGGAACTATCATCTTTATACTATTGTGGCTTTCAGATAGACTTCATCTTCTTCCAGAGGGTGGTGGACCTTCAGGTCATATGCCTTCAAGAGAGCCTCCAAGGGGCAACTTTACTGGTGGAGAATTTCCACGAGGTGGTGCACCAAAGGGATTGGGACTAGAAATTGGTGGAATACTAGTTCCTCCAATAGAAATGTTTCAGGTTGCATTTGTTGGGCTATATGCAGTCTTGAGCAAAATGATATCTACTAGACAACATAACTAATTCTTTGTTTACCTGATATTTTTTCATGGTTTTACAATGTTGCAGAAAATGATCTTGGCAATGATTATATTCTGTTCATGATGGGCTTCTTTTATGTCGATGGACAAATCCGTCTTGATTTGTGATCAAGTTGCACCAATTCTAAATGATATATTGCAAAAAAATGGATTAAAGATAACATACGAGCCAGAAATTACACCAGATCAGATAAAAGAAAAAATTTCCAATTTTGATATAGTTATAGTGCGAAGCAGAACAAAGATTACAAAAGAAATGATTGACAGTGCTACCAAATGCAAGATAATTGCGCGTGTGGGAGTAGGTCTTGATAATATTGACGTTGATGCTGCCAAAGCAAAGGATATCAGAGTAATTAACGCCGTGGAGGGTGCCATGAATGCTGTTGCAGAACTTGTTCTGGGATTGATGCTTTCAATGGCAAGAGAGATTCCAAGGGCAGACAGAGAGATACGAAACGGCAAATGGCTCAAAAAAGAACTCATGGGAAGCGAGCTTTCAGGAAAATACCTCGGTGTGGTTGGACTTGGAAACATTGGAAAAAGACTTGCAAAACTTGCAAGGGGACTGAACATGAATATTATTGGCTTTGATGTAATGCCAATTGCAGACGATTTTGCACGTGATGTGGGGTTGATTAAAGCCGACATTGACACTTTACTTTCAAGTGCTGATTACATTTCATTTCATGTACCACTAACTGAATCTACACATCATTTGGTAAATGCCAAAAGAATTTCTACGATGAAGAAAACAGTATACATCATAAACACATCACGGGGTGAAATAATTGATGAGGATGCACTGTACGATGCACTAAAGGAAGGAAAGATTGCAGGTGCTGCACTCGATGTATTTGAAAAAGAACCTGCAGTTGGAAACAAACTTACAACACTTCAAAATGTCGTATGTACGCCACACATTGGTGCACAAACAAAAGAAGCACAAACACTTGCAGCAAATGTGATTGGCGAAAAAATAATAATGATTCTCCGTGGCGTAATCTAGTATACAAATAATAACATTTAGTAAACTTATACTTGAATAATTCCTTTCTGAATGAGATACTCTATTGCCATGCCAAAATCATTATCTGAAATGGAACCGTTTGACCACCACTGTACATTATTTTTAAACCATTGTGGTATGTGAACTTGATTTGTTTGGGTGTAATTTGGAATGTTGATTATGTTATCATTTATGAGTTCATGAATTATCCCTGCATATGTCTTGTCAGTAGAGGATCCTTGCGGTAGTGTATTTACAAGTGATCTAAACTCGGTAGGTATGGCAATTTTTCCAGAGTCTACCAGATCAAAAGAAACACTTGCTATAGCACCAGAATATTCTGCATCAATTCGATAGACTCCTGGACTAAAAGTTGTCTTGTAAAATGGAAATGGTGAAGTTATTGTATTGTTTAGTTTGTCTATTGGCAAGTTGATTGGCGCACTTGTCTTGTTTGAGCTATCTGTGATGTGTATGGTTATGTTGTTACTTGTCATCTCTGATACCTGAAAGTTCATTGAAAGAAAGTCGCCATACTCGTAAACATGCTTACTTGTAGAGATCTCAAGGGAGGGTGTTGCAAAACTATACTGTGTGCCAAGAGCCAATGGTATAATCGTGGCAAGTATCAAAGTTTGTCTTTGCCAACTCATAGGAATTAAGAAAAATTAATTTCATAAATAGGCTTCCTTGATATTTGATTTATTTTGTAAGCAAAACCCTTCATAATTTTCTAACAGAATATAAAGGGTAAATCTGTAGTGCCGAGTATGCCTAGTCAACAGGATCAGATCTGGATCAAGATGTGGAAAGAAAATTCCCCAGAGCTTAGGGCTAAAGCCATACAATGGAGAAAAGAAAATGCTCTAGTACGTGTGGATAGACCAAGCAGAATTCAGCGCGCACGAAGACTAGGATACAAGGCAAAGCAAGGAATCGTTGTGGTAAGAATGCGTGTAGGAAAAGGTAACATGCGCAAGAAAAGACCAGTGGCTGGAAGAAGGCCAAAACATCTCGGTGTACTACGAATCAAGCCTGCACTTAGCATGCAAAGAGTTGCAGAACGTAGAGTACTAGAGAGATTTCCAAACATGGATCTTCTTGGCTCATACTATGTTCATCAAGACGGTTTGTATCTTTGGTACGAAGTAATACTTGCAGATGTCTCACATCCAAGAATAATAAAGGACAAAGAGATTAGAGGCAAACTGTCTACTTTGAAAAATTGAGATCTCAGATTTTATTATCATGTGTTATTTTACTGGGTCTGCTAACAGTTCCCGTCTCTGCACAACAAGTCACTGCTCCCAAAGGCCTTGATCATCCAGGCATAAAGTGGGACTGGAAGATAAAAGCAGAAAATTACACCTTTGATGTTATTACAGTATCAAACTATGACATGAAAAATGTGACATTTAACAAGATAAACAAGGAGCTTGTCTTTACCGGTAACAGTACACATGATGGAAACATTGCTGAAATTGATATACCAAACAACCTGATAGGGGGAAATCTCACTGTGACTCAGGATGGAAAACCAGTACCTGCTATAGTGATTCCTGGTACTGATAGCTCAACTATAATGCTCAAATTCAATCAGACTGGTACAATGGATACAAGTGTTTTTGGAACAACATATCTTCCAGAGTTTTCAAGTGTAGCATTGCTTGTGATGGTGTTATCAGTTGCAATGGTCTTGTTTATACCAAGACTTGGGAAACTCTAAAACCCGTTATTGTAATCTTCCCACATGTTTGCCCTTGAGGTGAGCTTGTTCATCTGATAAAATATTCCGCCTACAATTCCTGCTTGATAGAATGCATACAGGTAAACTTGGGAGTGTGACGGGTCTGAGTGAGTAAATGTTAGTGCAAGCATGGAGAAAAAGATGTATGTTCCAACAAACGTGAATATCTTACTAAATATTCCTTCCATCCCGACTATTCTTTTTGTTGCTGCTGCCATTATTGTTATACTTGATACAATCAAAAATGTCAAACCACCATTTGCCTGGACAAATTCTGTTGCCCATGGAATTAGACCATCAGTAAAGATTGACTTGTGTGGTGGATGTGCACCACCATGGAGTGCAAAAGAGACTGAGGTAAATATTGCCCCCATCATGAACAAAAACAAGAATCCCTTGTAGAAAGCTCGTTTCAGTGGACTGTGGGATTCTGAAGGTTGCATTACCCTGTCAGTCATTTTCAGGCCGTATAGAAAACCAATTCCAAAGGATGGCGCAAACATTAGGTCTATTATCAATGGACTCTGCTTTGTCATGTTGTCAATGGCTGGTCCAAACACGAGATAAACTACAAGAGCAAGTATTGCGGCTCCGACAAATATTGCAATGTCTACTGAACTCCGATTCTTCCTTATTTCTAATAGGTCTGTTCCCCACTCGTCCAATCTGATTTACTGTGTAAAATAATGAATTAAAGAAGGAAATCCAAAGGATTTTGCCTTTCTTATCAACTCATTTTGCCTTTTATTTGGGGCTGTATGTGCAATAACATGAAGACTATGGGAATTGCAGTTCTATCAATTGGAACCTTGGTCTTTGTATCTGGGATAATTTTTTATTTGCAGGGAAATTCCATAGTTGGGCCTACTTCCTCGTTTATGTATTCAAATCCGAAATGGATTGTAAACGGACAATGGATTGCCGTTAGCGGTGTGTTGATCTTGGCTGCAGGCCTTGGAATCAGCTTACGACGCCCAAGGTCATAGTGGACCTGACCCTGGCTAGTTGACGAATTTTTTTTGTAATCAGATTATCCATCTGAGATTCAGTATCGGCTTCAGCTTCTACTACAATGTCGTAATCTCCGTATACGACTCTTGCATCCTTTACCTTGTCTATTTTCTTTAGTTTTCCGACAATTTCGTTTTCGGCACCAAGCTCACAACCGATCAAAACGTATGCCTTTTCCATGATATATCAAATTGCAGTACAAGCTTAAATCCTTATTCCATGAATTTAGCTAATTTGCTCTTGGATAGTGCCATGATTTTTGGCTTGCAACTTTTTCTGATACATGCTGGCCATGGAATTAAATGGCGGTCATGAAAATGTATTGCCATGGGATTGTTTGGAAAGTCAAAGCCAAAAGATGACACCGTTGAACAAATGAGGGTTTTACTTGACAACTTTCAGTTTGCCGACCTGCAAACATTTTGCACTGAAATTCTAGGTGCCAAGCCTGCAATTGACCAGGAACATCTGTCCAGTATTGAGGTGCTTGATTTTGTCTGGGACCAGTATCACAAGGGAAAGATACAATTTTCACAGCTAAAGGACTTTGCATTACGCAATCATATTGTGGCAGAAAACTTTTTTGAATAAACTACATTCGTATGTCTAACGTATTTAGGATATTTGTTTTAAGATCATAAACTCGTATGAGATGGTTGTTGGTATCTGTAATGTACAGCTTGTCTTGGTACCACTCTACATCGCTTGGCTCATACAGTCCTAATGTATCACAGATTGGGTCGTCTATTCTACACATTATACTTGTGCCCTGCTTTCCAACTAGTGTAATAACAGAATCATTCTCAGAATCAATTTCTCTAATGGCTGAGTTGTAAGTGTCTGCAACAAATATTTTATTTCCAGCTGCACACAATCCAAGTGGGTGCTGTAACAATGACTCGTTTGTTTTACCATCCTTGTATCCAAATGCAAATAATCCGTGACCTGCAATGGTTCTCACATAGTCTGTTTTGAGATCTATCTCTCGAACAGATGATGTCTCACTGTCTGCAAAATACAAAACATCATTATGAATAAAAATTCCACTTGGCTGTGCAAGCTGCGCTTGTGCTCTGTTGGCGTCTACGATATCTTCCTGACCATTTCCTGCAAAAGGTCTTGTCACATCTGTATTGGTATCATATGTCCATATCTGATGATTTCCAGCCATTGCAATGAAAACCAAATTATCTTTTACTGCAACATCCCACGGAGAAGAAATTGCAGTCTCTTTTCCCTTACCACCTGATGATCTCCACGGGCCTTGCTTGCCTGTTCCAACAAGTGTAGTAACTTGGTTGTCTTGCAAGTTTATTTTTCGTAATGCGTGATTTTCAGTGTCTGCAACAAAAATGTAATCATCTTTCCATGCTACCCCCTGTGGTCTGAAAAATGTGGTCTCTGTAAAATTGCCATCTTGTAGTCCTGTCTTGCCATTTCCAATGATATGTAATATTTTGCCCGAAAGATCAGTTACAATGATTCTGTTATGGTTTGAATCAGATATTGCAATTTTATTCTTTGATATTGATATTTTTCCTGGAAAAGACAAGGTTGTATTATTACTTTTTGTGGTATTTACAATCTTGATTGGCTCTCTTGCCAATGTGTGTGACTTTGAGTGCTTTTCCAAAAGAACATCGATTGTATCCTCAATCATCTCTTTTTGACCTTCTCCTGACTGCCTGTACACTAGAGTTCCGTTGGGATCAATTATTGCAATTGTGGGCCAGCCTGTTATGCCAAACTTGCCCCATACAGTCATTTTTCTATCCACAAGTACTGGGTGTGATATTTCATATCTTGCTACTGCCTGTTCGATGTTTTTCCTGTCTTGCTCGTTGAAGAATTTTGCAGAGTGCACTCCGATAAAGACTACTGGTTGATCCCCATATTTTTTTTCAAGCTCTGCAAGTACTGGTAACGTATGCATACAATTTATGCAACAATAGGTCCAAAAGTCTAGTACTATAATGTGACCTTTGAGCTTTTCAAGTGAAAGTGATTCTTTTGTATTTATCCAGTCAAAATCTGGCGGAAACTCTGGTGCCTTGATGACCTTGGAAAATATGTTGTCAAACATGTCATGAATTTGAAATTTTGATTATTTAACAGCTCTTTCATGTTTATATGGTACACAAGTTCGTGTTTAGAGAAATAGAAATTTCCTTCACTGGATATGAAATATCAAAAGACTAGACTTGAATCAAACAAACGGTATTCTACGACAGTCTTATTATCCTGTCAACGGCATTTGATAGCATGGACATTTTTAAAAAGAAATTCCAGTGTGAACAATGTAAAACAAAATTTACGGTTTATGATGATCTGATAAAACATGCACGTCATGAACATCATCATGACATTGTCAAGTGTGATGAATGTGGAAAAGAGTTCATCCATGAAACCGATAGGCTTCATCACTCGCGAGAAGAACATCAGAAAAAAATGCAGGGACGTATCAACAAAAATGCTCACAAGCATGAAAACAAATCTCCTTCACCGCAGGACGAAGTTGATGCGCACACTAGAAACTTTGGAGATAATCTGTAACTTACGGAAATAATCTGCTAGGGTCTTAGCTTGTTGGCAATTTTCTAACTATTGACAAACTTGGCTTCATACATTTTTTCTGCATACTGGATGGATATAGAATTCATGTGTTCTGTAACTGATATGCCTCTTAGATTGAAGATATTGCTCTCAAACTGTGACATTAACTCTGATGGTATAGCTACTACTGCCTTGTACACATCTCCATATGTGGTAGGACAAGTGACTGTCAAGTATGTACCATCTGAAACACCTAGGCAATTGTTGTATGTGTACTTGATATCTACACTAGTCTGCAATGTATCCACCTGAGGTACTTTGTTGGTATTCTGTACGATACCTGGATTCTCTGGTGGTATGATCACAGGATTTTGAGATGGTTTTGGGCTTGAAACAAACTCGAGGTAATTTGCACTGGATATTCCTAGAATTATGATTCCTACAATTATGCAAGAGATGAAAAGTATGTTTCCACTGTATCTTTTTTTCTTGGAACTATGAGGACTTGAATGGTGATAATCTTGAACTGTGGCAATTGTGTTTTTTGCATTTACTATCTGGTATGGTTCAAGATGAATGCGATGGGAATGAATCTCTTCAACGGTTTTGACACTGCATGTAGTGCATATCTTTTGTATAATTTTTCTGCATTCAGAGCACGTGGACCATCTCATAAGATCTCCTCCACATCCTCTACATGATTTATCTGGCATTTTGTTTATTCCTGTACGTCTTTACAAATATTGTAACACCTGCCATTATTGCAGCAGCTGCAATTGATAATCCAATTATGATGCCGTTCCACATGGGACCATTTTGTAAGGTCTGAGATGTGGTATTGTTTTGTATGGGTTGAAGTGTGGAATTGTTTTGTACAAGTTTTACTGTTGAGGAATTTTGCTTGACTGGCAACGAAACATTGTCTTGGGATAATCTAACCTGACTTGTATTGGTACCAAGTTTGATCTCTGGTTGCAGTACCTCAGTGTTTGTGGTATTTGCATGTGATGTAATGTTTGCAGCGTTGGCTGAAGCGTTTGTCTGGTATATTGGTAGTTTATAGTCCGGACCTGACACGCCCATCTGGTGAGGTAGTTTTCCTATTACTGCAAGCGCTTGTCTTACCTGTTCATCAGTCCAGCCACGTACCTTGAGTTTTTCATAAAACTGGGCCTCGCTGATTGTTCCGTTCTGATATTGCTTTAGAATTGTATCACCATTATCTGCAACTGGGCCCTCTGATGGAGCCACTCCGGGTGTAACAACAAATGGAACTGTATCAGTGGTATAGCTCTGCTCAGAATCACTTTCAAGCACCCATGCAAGCTTGATTTGATACACGCCCTGCGGCTCATCTTTTGTATTGCATAGTGTGGAAAATCTCTCCAATGTCTTGCCGTTAACTGTCACATCACATACAGAATTTTCAAACCCATCCAAAAAGATGGGTTTTGAATTATTTGTACTGGGCAATGAAAATGTAACAATCCTATCTGCTGAGTCATGGTTTAGGGCATCATCATATGTGTAGATTGGAAAACAATCTTGTCCGCCACAATGACTTGTCAGAGTGGTGCCAAAAGGCTGTGAAAATGGGAGATAGATGTAAAGATCAGGATATGGATAGCTTGTCTTTGATATGTCTGGAATGTTGGATACTGTAATTGTTATCTTGGTTCCTGGAGGTCCTGAGCTTGGAGATATTGTTACATGTGGGTTGCCAAGTGTGCCAAGATCTGTAGTTGCCCATGCCGCACCACATGATGTCATTGCACCAAGTCCTATCACTAGCAACAGTATGTTTTTCAATTATGACAAAAACTAAAATTGATAATTAATAAGACTTGGGTGTGATTTGTCAGTAAGATCTAACCTGTATGCGAATTGTTAAAAAAATGTTTGAAAAATATACTTTATGGCATTCCTTCTGGAGAGTGCAGAGCATCTTGCTTTAGCCTAAGTGCCCTGTAAATTATTGGACCGTGATCAGCTTCTACATCCGTTGTGATGTACAGTATGTGATCTGAATCAAGTGGCATCGTAATGCGTTTGAGTTTTTCATATTCTACTAGAGCATACTTGCCTTTTCCAATCTTGTCTGAAACCTCGTTTCTTGACTTCCACGCATTGATTGCAAGTTGGAGCGATTTCTGACTCTCTTCTGGAGAAAGTAGGTTTTCTACACCATCGCGGTGTGCGCTAAATAACACCTGCCCTGTCATGTCAAATATTGTGGCAAAGCGAATCTTGGGGTCAATGGCCATAATTTTGTCAAACAATGGTTTGTAATTCGTGGTATGCTCTAGTGTTTCTTTATGAATAAACTTTCTGGTATCTCTGGATTAAAATCCTGCAGCTATTGGGTCTGATGGCTTGATTATCTCTCGCAACAATACTGTTGCATACGAGCCCCTTGAGAGTGTAAAATCTACATAGGGCTCTTTGATTGTAAAGTCTTTACATGATATAACAGCCTGCCTGAATCCTCCTTCCTCACTTGCCTCTTGCATCTCTTTTACAAAAAATTCCTTGGGAGTTATCTGCTGCTCTACTAGTATCTGGGATATGAAACTGTCAAATCGATTTTTTTTTGAGTATGAATATCCTACAAGCGGAATTGCCAGTCTCTGCTTTGGATCATTTTCATATCTTCCAAGGTTGTCGTCTTTGTCAAAACACACATCTCCTTGTTGTGGCTGCATCAGGTTCTCTCCAAACTCGTATGCTCTTGATACTGTTTGGTTGTACACAAATGACTGGAATGCTTCAACAAAAAATCTCCTTAGTTGTATTGGTATTGCGCGTAATGCCTTGAGTGGTTCCCCGTGGTTTATCATTTCATCTAGTACGATTCTTTCAATGTCCATCTGTTGGGGAACCTGGTCAAAGACCTTGGAATAGTTTGACTTGTCCTTGAGTGCTTCACGTATCTTGTTGTTGTGTGGCAGATCATACTCTGAAGTAAAAGAAAGTAGGGTCTCTACCGCATGATCAAAATTTTTCTGCAAGATGGCCTTTCCTATCAAATGTGATACAGGCCTTTTGCTTCCAAATCTTTGATATCCAAAAAAATTCAAAATCTTTTCGTGGTCTGTAAACTTGGATACTTTGGAAAAATCTGCCTCTTCTATTTTTATCTTGAAATGGTTTCCAACCATGTCTTTTTTTGTCAGGGGCTTTTGAACAAGTCCAATTTTTTCAAGTGTATACCTGTTTGTAATCAGTGTATCAGTAGACCTACCAGTTGTCATGTCGCATACATATTGCTCTGTTGTGGCATTTGCATCCTTTAGGCCAAGTGCCTTGAGCCTAAGGCCATATTTTGTAAAAATGTCTGACAGTGCATGGTTTGTGTCAATACCTTGTTTTTTTAACTTGTATACAGTATAGCTTCCTGAAGATGAAATCTTGTCAAGTGACTTTTCCCGCAGTATCTCTGAGACAAAAAATTGTTCTGGTGATGACTTGATCTTGCCTCCTGTACCGTCTGTCTTGGTACAATAAGTTGAGATTCCAATCAATCTGTCTAGGTTGGGAACCACTTCTTACTCTAGTGTCACATTGATGTATTTTGATACGGTGACATCTTGGTATCTTGCACCTACCAATATTTGGTATGTTCCTGGCATGGCAAAATTATCTGCAGATATTGTAACCTTGACAGTTTGTGGCTTGTCAACTGTAACCAGCGTCTGTTGTGGTGTGATTGAAAGAGTTTGAGATCCTACTGTATTTGCTGTAACTATTGATACTGGATAGCCAAGCGGCTCTTGTGGACTGATGTCTAGTGAAACTGTCACATTTTGTCCATGATGTATTGTGATTGAAGAATCAGCGGTTACATTGATTGGTAATGCAACACTGGAATCCAAGACTCCAATGTTGTTCTCAACCCATTCTGTGAACCAGACTTTGTTATGATCTACTGTAAAGTCAAGCAACTGGGCCACTCCACAATCTTGACCAACTCCACAATCTGACCAGTTTGGATTTTTAGATGGAATAACATATTCTACAAGGGACTGGGCAACTGGATCGTAGACTCCCATGCTGTTTGCAACTTGCTCGTTGAACCATAATCTTCCATTGTCATCAAAGTGATTCCAGTAAGGTCTTGATATTGGTGTCTTGATCAGTCCTGATGCGTTGCCATATGATGATACTGGTGGTGGAGATGTTGTGTGCTTGGTAAATTTCTTGTTTGCCGGATCAAAATCAAAAAAGTAACTACTTGCAGTATCCATTATCCATAACTTTCCTGATGAGTCAATTGTTATTCCATTTGGTGCTTGAATATCTTGAGGCAATGGATACTGGGTCGAGTTGCCAGTTTTTTGGTCATAGCTTACAAGATTTCCGCCCTGCTGATATATCCAAATTGTATACCACACTTTCCCTGCAGAATCTGTTACCATTGAACTTGTAAAATTGTAATTGCCAGGAGATGGAATGGTTGTCATGCCAAGGTCTGGACCTACGTGATCTGTAGTAAAGACTCCAATCTTTTTTCCAGTAAAGTCATTGATGTATGCATTCTTGCCATCTATTAGGAGCATCTGGGGGAAAGACCCCTCTGATGTATCACTCTTTGGGAATGCAAATCTTTGATAGCTCTTGTCTGATGGATTAAACTTCCAAACAAGATTGTGTTGAGAGTCTGTTATCCAAATGTTTCCGTCTTGAGCAGTACCGATACCCCACATCATAGATTTTTCTCCCTTTTGCCACTGCACATTTGGAAACTCTTGGAATGACTTTGAGGTCAAGTCAAACTTGCCTATGTTTCCAGTGTTTGATTCTGTGAACCAGACTGTACCTGATGGGTCTGTCATGATTCCAAGTGGCTGGGTGCAAGCTGTTGGAATCTTGAATTCAGTTATGTATTTGGTTGATTTGGCAGGACCTGTTTCACAAAAAGTTGCCCTCTTGGCATCCGGATAATTGTCAGCAGGTGTTCCAGTGATTGTTGTACCTGTGGAGTTGATGCTAGGTTGGGTTGCAACTCGTCCTCCTCCCAAAAATGCAACACTTACTGTAGAAACAATGAAAATTGCCATAAACGCTAATGCAAGAATCTTTTTTGTGTTCTTGTTCACAAAATCTTGGCTGTTTTTACCTTGTTATATCTTATACGTAAAACCCCCTGAACGAGGAAATCTGGTAGTTATTTTCTTTTGATTGATAGAGTCTTTTGAACTTCGTTTATGCTACTTAGGAATTTTTGTTTGGCTTCATACTCGTCTGTTACCTTGATGACTATCTCTGATGCCGAAAACATTACATCTTTCACAAGTATTGGCGGGGAGAGTCCTAAAAGCTCGCCTAGTATTGCAAGTATGTTGTTAAAAGTTACATTATTTTTGTAGTGAAATGTGGTATTGCCTTCTGCAACCTTTGGGTTTGGCTCAAGTGGAATGACAAGTTCGTGAGACGTAAATTCTGTTATAAACAATGCAATGTCTTCTTTTACCTTTACCGTGAGTTCTTCTTTTTGTGTAACAAGCTTCTCCTTTGCCTTTTCCAAATCTGATGATGCATCATAGTAATCTTGACCAATCATTTTTGCAAATGTAGATTCAGTTGGACTCTTGAGTGGGATTTCATGAATTCTAAAATTTACTGTGGCAAGCTCATCTTCTGTATCTTTTAGTTGTGTTCTATTTTCTCTGATGCGGGTTGCAACCTGCTCTAGAAAGGCAAAGTCAGACATTTCTAGCTAAACTCATGGACTACGTCCATAAGACTTGCCTTGAATTCTTCAGTGGACAATCCCCACTTGCCATATTCATCTTTGAATGCATCCCATGAAGCTTCTGCCTCACTTGCAATCTCCAAGATCTTTGGTCCAATTGCTTTTGTGTTGACAAGTACTGTGACGTTTGCTTGCTCGTTTTCTAATATTGGAATCTTGATGAAAATCATTCTTGCATCTTCAATGTGGAATCTGTCCTTTATCATGTTCTTTAGAATGTCTCTTTCCTTTGCTTCGAAATCTCCTTTTACCTTGACAAGTGCGCAACATGAATCCTTTGGACCGCCCTTGTCTCTAATGTCATTTTCATCAATATCAAACAATATACCATCTTCTTTTTTGTTGATGTGTTCTACTATTCCTTCCATGGTATTGTGCTTTGTACTTGTCATCAAGTCAGAGTTCCACTGTCTCTCCTCTGGAACAATTGGGATGACCCATGGAACCGCAAATCTTGGTCTCTTTGTTGCAAGCCATGTTCTGTAGTTTGACATATCCCACTCCGTTTCTCTTGCAAAAGATGCAACAAACATAGACATTGCATTTGCTGCAATCAGATTCATTCCTCTATAATCCTTCCAACCTACCTCGTGTTCCTTTGGAAGGTCGTCTATGATTGATGACATTTTCTCTAATCTCTTTTCATGTTTCTGTGCTAACTCTCTTAGTCTTTTATTTGAAAATAGGATTGAACAGTCACTGTATTTTATCTGGTGTTCTAGATTCATCACGATATTGATGGCCGATGCCTCTAAAATTACTGGATCCCATCCAAACTCTGGCAATAATCCAAATGATGCAATTGTTGCATGCTCTTTTGTATCTTTTTTAATATATTGCATGAAGGCACTTGCAAATGAAGCGCCAGTACCGCCACCCATTGCAAATGGAATTACAAAACCTCTCACTGGTTCTGGGGAAAGACTAGCAAGTTGCTTTTGCATGTCATATTTTGTACTTACCTCTTTGATGAATCTTGTACGACCCTCTGCCCAGTTTCTTGCAGCACCTCCTGCACCTGATATGACATGTTTGTCTCTTAGTGCAAATAGATCTGGATATGATTGTAATATCAAATTGGCAGCTCTTGGATCAAGATCAATCAAGAGCGCTCTTGGAATAAGTGGAATCTCATTTCCACCGTAGGCATTTGGAAATCGCAGAATTGTACTTCCATATCGCTTGAGTATACGGGATTCATCTTTTTCGCCCTTTAGTGTCGGTTTTAGGGGATCAGCGCCAACATCAAGTAATAATCTTCGATATGTCTCAGCACCAAGACCAATCCCACAATGGCCAAAACATGTCATGATAACTGGCGCTGGTGGTAATGGAGCAAACTTTGACAATCTTAATCACTATTTAAAACTGGAACTTGTCTCTTTAACCATATAGTGCAAGATTGTACAGTCTGTACTTGATAGTTGTAGACATGATGTCCAAGTTTCATCCTGTGATTGTACTGGTCTTTTTGAATTTAAGATTTTAGAATGATTTATTCTTCTTCTGTCAGGGCTGCTTTGAGCACTCTGAACTCTTCAATTGAAATCTGTCCCTCTGCAAGTCTGACTCGAAGCAGTTCAAGTGATGTGTCTCTTTTGGGTTGTGGAGTAACCTGGGGTTGTTCTACATCTGTACTATTAGGTGACTCGAGCAAATTTTGGATATATCTATAATCTGACATTACAATGGGGTCGCCATTTTTTGCAGTCTCTATTATTTCTCGCAGTCTTTTTGGGTTTCCTCTGCCAGACGCAATGAGACCCTTGATTGTTTTTATCATGTCTTCTGACATTTTATTTCACTATTGTCTTAAATCTGGGATCCCCTTTTATCTTATCGAATGAAGAATCCTTGACTGCCCATTTCTTTATGGTTCTACCGTAATGGGATATTGCCTGTGCAAGAAGAACGAGTGCATCATCATTTTGTCCAAGCAACGCCTTGCTTCGTGCCTTGGCATAAATTATCGTACCATTTTTTGGAAATTCTTTTAATATTTTATCAAAAATTGCAATTGCTTCCTCATGTCTTCCAAGCTCTGATAGTTCAGTTGCCTTGTAAAATATTGCTTCATTATTTTCTGGCTCTTTTTCTAAAATTTTATCAAAGTATGACAGTGACTCTTCATGTTTTTTTTGCTTGCCAAGAACTAATCCCTTGTAGTATGTTGCCTGCATGTTTTCAGGTTCTTTATCAAGCACCTTATTCAAACAGTCTAGCGCGTCATCGTATTTTTCAAGTCGAATTGTGGTAATTCCCTTGTTGTACAGTGCGGGAATGTATCCTGTATCGTTTGATAGTGCCCTGTCATAATATGTGATTGCATTTTGGAATTGTTGCAATTCTGCAAAATGGTTTCCTAAATTATTTAGTGCATCAACATGATCTGGGTCATGCTCAATTATTTTCTCAAAGCATGATACTGCGTCCTTATTTTTCTTTAGCTTCAATAGGGACATTCCTTTATTGTATAGTGCATCAATATTTTCTGGGTCTTGTTTTAGTGCCTTGTCAAAAAATGATATCGCATCCTTGTGCTTTTCAATCTTGGCATAGCTTATTCCCTCCAAAACTGTTTTTTCAGCCTGATCTTTTTTACTCATTTTGATATGCTAGAAATATTTTTGATCTCTTGTTTAATGCTTTTTGATGGAACATGAGAAATCCATAAATCTTGGATTAATTGTTCTTTGGCTCCTGCACTGCCGCTGGAAATGCCTTTTTGATATATCTTGAAAGAATTGGATATTGGATTATCAGAGATGATAATACGACTCCGAAGGTAATTGTCTTTAGTATTTCTTTTACTTCTCCTTCCGGTAGGGTTGCAACAAGTGCTACTGAGAGTGCTCCTCTCATGCCTCCAATCATGACTACGTGTCTCCATGCTCCTGTTGTCTTTTCCTTTGTAAAACGATGCGTTGCTGCAAGTATTGGATATGTGGATGCCGCCCTTGCAGCCAAGACAACAATGACCGCAAGTGCAATCAGCGGTAGGTTTTGTCCTATTCTTGTCATGTCCATGTTCAACCCTAGATACAAAAATGCTACAGAGTTTGCAAAGAATGCAATCATCTCCCAAAAGTTTGACGCATATGCTCTTACTTTTTCTCCCATGATGTTGGGTTTTCTCATTATTACGCCAAACCATAATCCTGCAGCAGCTGCTGCAACAAGGCCTGAAAAACCAAGTGCGTTTGAAATAACAACAGAACCAAACAATGTTGCAACTGATAGTGCGGTTTCAGAAAATGGCTCCTCTATCAATCTGTGCAGATACTGTGAGCCTGCTCCAAGGCCAACTCCTACTGCAATGCCGCCAAAAAATACCCATGCAAAATGTCCAAGTGTTTCTAAAATGTTGACATTGATTCCTGATATGCTATTTGTGGAAAACAATGATCCCTGTGATGCTGCTATTGCCATTATGGAAGAAAATATGATTACACCTGTGGCATCGTTGAAACTTGCTTCTGATTCCATCAACGTTGCAAGTGCCTTTGGAATCTTTACCCTCTTGAAAACCTCTATTACTATTGCTGCATCTGTGGGCGCAATCAGTGCTGCAAAGGCAAACGCCACAAGTGTTGGAAGTCCTGCTAGATATGACAATAACAGTCCACCGACTATTGTGGCAAGCCCAACTCCTACTGTGGCTAGTGCAAGAGCAGATATCCTAATTGTCTTGAACTGTTCGCGGTCAATTTTCATCATTGCCTCAAAGATCAGCGGGGGAATTACAAAATAGAGAATAAGTTTTGGGTCTACCTTGAATCCTGCAATGTTTGAGATTCCATATCCTGTAAAGTCTATTACTGATATTGAAATTCCAATTGCCACAAGAATCATGGTATATGGAATCCTTATCCTTGTTGCAACCAGTGAAGCAAGAAATATTGTCAAAAGAAAGACTGGAATAACATATTCGTTTGACAACAGGTGACCCAGACTTAATTCTGACATCTTTAGACTATTGCTGTCAAATTATAAAAATGGTTTCCTACATTTGGTATGATTTTGATTACTTTCTCCGATTTAGTTCTTGTCTGTCTTTTCTTAAAATTCGAAATCCAAGAAAAATTCCAAGTGAGATGTTTACCATTCCAAGTGCAGTCAAGATAAAATTTGGCTTGGTAAATACGACCAGTCCCATGAATATGCCCCAAAATCCTGCAATAAAGAACATCACCGTAATCATTCCTTGTTTGCGACGGGAAGGATTATTCATTAGCGATTTTGATTTTATGACACTATTAAACATTCAGAGAATTGCATCTTGTTTTGAGAAACTAAAATGTAATCTAGTTGAATTCTTTTTTTGTACTCTGGGTAAATCTTGCATGAATTCGTACCCTTTCTAAGGTTTGCGCAAGCTTCATCTCAGTTCCTGGAACATGGTGTCTTGTAAAGAATTTTTTTATCTCTCTTTCTTTTTCAAAATCTGCTTCTATTGAGACGCTGCCAATTATTCTGTTAAGAAGTGGATTTCCTGCCCCAAATCTTGATACAATTCCTTTCCAGTTTTGTTTTATCCATGGCCAGACAAGTTCCTTTCCTTGTGGGTTTGTTACCATTCTTGCAATTGGCTGGAACAAGTTTTGAGTTCGAACTTCTTTTGATAATGTAAACAAGAGTGTCTTTGATAATAATTTCTTGTCTTGAAAGTTTGCAAGTGAGCTGAGCAGTCTTACCATCTCTTCTTGTGTTGGCGCCTTGCGGTACAAGCCAAGCATTTTTTGATATGTTGTAGAATCTCCAGTCCATGCTATTATGGAATAGACCGGACCTCTAAGATCTGGATTTAGCTGACCTGTCTTTAGTAAATTTGCAAATCGCAATTTTGCCTCTGCAACTATCTCGGGGTCTTCTAGCCTTCCAAGTGAGCTTATCACCTGACCACGAAGAAGCGCAGTTGTTGACTTTTCTTCCTTGGCTTGATCCCACCCAAGTCTTGCAAATACTTTATTGAAGAAAGCATGATTGAATTCTTTTATCTCATCCCAGAATTGTTCACCTGACAGCAGGATGTAGAAAAAGTTCAGACTAGATATGATATCTGACAAAACAACATAGTCATCTTCATCTTCGTAATGTCTTACAAAGTCAAGATATTCTCTGAATGATACCTGTCCTGATATGCATAATGCAAAGAGATCATGATGGATACTCCACCTGTCTACGTTTGATATTGTTTTTTCTTCAACCTGTACTCCGAGTGCATCTCTTGCGCTTTGGTCATACTTTACTCGGTAGAATCCCTTCTGACCGTAATTTACCTTGAACCAGTTTTGTTTGTAGAGAATTGTTATAGGGCCTTTCATTAGTTTGGTAACTGTCTTGTCACCAGTTCTCACAGAGAGCGGAATTATCCAATTTCCTTGCTTTGGTTTACCATTATTTTCCAACAGGAATCTGCTCTGAGATAATCTTAATTTTGAATCCTTTACCTTTGCCTCAATTACTGGATATCCGACTTGCCCTACCCATGTATTCATCATCTGTCTTACTGGCTGTCGTGATATTGATCCAAGCGAGTTCCACAGATCCTCTGTTGTGGCATTTGCATACTCGTGTTTTTTCAAATAACTGTGTAATCCTTTTCTGAAATTGTCATCTCCAATAAAGTTCTCTAGCATCATGAGGATGCATCCTCCCTTGTTGTAGCTTATCTCATCAAATATCTGTCGCACATCTGATGGACTTTTTACTGGTACATCAATTGGGTGTGATGATTTTAGCGAGTCAAGGCTCAGACCTCCTGTCATTTCTGAGATGAGGAATTGGTCCCAAAAGTCCCATTCTGGGTATAATGCATCCACTGCCTTTGTCGCCATAAATGTTGCAAAACTTTCATTGAGCCATAGATCGTTCCACCACTTCATTGTAACCAAATTGCCAAACCACTGATGTGCTATCTCATGCGCAATTACTTCGGCAATGTGTTGCTTTGTTTCAGTGGATGATGTCTTTGGGTCAAAGAGTAATATTGTTTCTCTAAATGTGATTGCGCCCCAATTCTCCATTGCACCTGATGCAAAATCAGGTATTGCAATCATGTCAAGCTTGGGCAGTGGATATGCAATCTTGAAATATTTTTCAAAGTATGACAGGAACTGTTTTGTAAATTCTAGTGAAAGTCTTCCTTGCTGCTTCTTTCCCTGTGTGGTAATTACTCTGATGAGTGTCTTGCCTGATTTGCTTGATATGTATTCAAACTCACCTACTGCAAGATATAGCAAGTATGTGGACATGATTGGGGTGGTGTCAAACTTGTACAGTGTTTTTTTGCCTGCTCTTTTCTTTGATATCTCTGGCATGTTTGAGATTGCAGTATGCTTGCTGTCAACTAGGAGTGTGACATCAAATGTTGCCTTGGCCTCTGGCTCATCCCAGCAGGGAAATGCCCTGCGTGCATCTGCTGCCTCAAACTGGGTTGTTGCAAGGTACTTTTCCTTTCCATTGTACTTGTACTTGCTTCTGTAAAACCCTACAAGCTTGTCATTTAACTGCCCTGTAAAATCAATCAAAAGCACTGCTTTACCAAATATCTTTTGGGAAAAGACAAGTGTGATCTCTTCTGTTTTTTCATCCAACCTGACCTTTGGTTTTATCTCTTTTTCATTCCACAATATCTTGCATTGTTTTATCTCAAGCTCTGCAGCATGCAGTGTTATTTTGTTTACAGGCCTTGATATTCTAATTGATATTTTTTCCTTTCCTATGAAAGTAAATTTTTTAAAATCTGGTTCAAACTCTAGTTCATAATTTACTGGAAATACGTCCTTCACAGAATTTTTGTTCTCATATACACATAATATACTTTCTAATGAAACGCGTGGATCAACCAATGTATAAAATGTATCCCAAAGAATACTATGGCAACTGCCTTGACTGTCTTGCCTGTAGCCATTGCAATAGAATATTTTAAAATATTATACTTTTTTGTTCCAGCTATTATTGATACTACATCACCAATTATGGGAATCCACGGGGAAAAGAAAATTACTGTAAACCAGCCATATTTTGTCATGATATTGATGCTTTTTTGCTCATGTTTTTCTTGCGGAGTCTTTCTGAGTTTTTTTAATAGCCTTCCGTTGTACCCAAGATAATATGCGATATAGCCTCCGATTATGGAACCAATTGTTAGCACCAAAAATACATGAAGAGGATTTGTGTTGCTTAGCAATAATGCTGAGACTGTAAGCTCAGTTGGAATTGGGATAAAACTTGAAAACATTCCATTGAAAAAAAGTCCAAGCAGGCCATATTTTATGAATATTGTATCGCGTAGTATGGTATGTATGATCTCGACTAGCATTGCCTAAATTCTCTTTTAGCTCATTTTAAATGAATTGCCAGATTTTACATCGTGATCATAAATTGCATTACCTATTTTTTTGAGAAGTTTTGATTTTGATTTTTGTGCTTTCTTGTCATGGCTGTAATCTTTTTTCTCTATTAAATCATGGAGATGTTCAAGTTCTATCCTTGATAGTGCATTGACTCCTCTTGTAAATACAATATCTAAGAGTTGCAGCCTTTCTAGGTCGTCGTTGCTGTCTTCCATGATATTTACTGCCTTCATCTTTAATATTTGTCTTGCATCAAAATAGACTGTGTTCTATAAAGTATCTGTATCATTTCACAAGGATTATGTCAAAATAAAAGATGATCATATCGAAATTGGCATCATGGTCAAACCTATTCAAGGCAAGGCAAATGTCATGATAATAAAACAGATTGCAAAGCACCTTGGGATACCCAAGTCCAGAGTACGAATCGTTGCGGGCGAAAAATCTCAAGACAAGGTAATTGAAGTGATGCAATAATTTACCAAACCCTAAAAAATAAGGCAAATCTAATTTGTCCTGTGAAGAATGTAGGGATTTTTATGATTTTTACAATCGTACTTGTGTCCTTGATGGTTCCACCTGGATATTCTCAGATTGCCAAGTCAAGTGCCACACTTGAAAATGGAGTGTGGCATACAACCGTTGGAAAACAAGTGCAGGTTACAACAGATGTGGCAAACGGACAGAATAGGGCGCAGCCGTTTGCATACATTGTTCAGATAGAAAATCAAGATGGTGTTGTATACTCTTTATCGTGGATTTCAGGAACACTTGATGCGGGCCAGTCTCTTAGTCCATCCCAATCGTGGACTCCTACTACACCTGGTACCTACACTGCACAGATCTTTGTGTGGCAAAGCGTGGGAGATCCAGACGCACTGTCACCTCCGCTTGAAATGAAGATTATTGTGTTATAGACTACCAAGAACCTAGTTCAGCATCAGTTATAATTTGGAAATTTTGATTAGATGTATGGCAGTTAGGCGAAAGGCTCCTATTTATTTTGCAATTGTGATATCGTTTGCATTTACGATATACTTTTTTGTATCACCGTTTCTTTCTTCGTCAAGTCAGGATGGTATAATTCCTACTATAAATCAAAATCCTGATTCGGTATCAACATTGGCAAGTGACATTGATGCCTGCATCTCAAGTCCAACTCCGGACTGTGATCAGGAAATGTTGCAGATAAAAAAATATTGTACAGATAACAAGGACCAAAACTATCCTGTCTGCTCTGATGTGCGGGTACAGGAATATGTTGACAACAGGGGACTTGAGAGACCTACAATAAATACCGGAGGATAATTTTTTCTATTTTTGGGCTTCTTGCATGAATCGTTCCATGTTTTGTTTCACAAGAGGAATTATCTTCTTTGTGATTATGCTGTGAAAATCATCTGCATCAGGATCAAATGACAACAGCAATACATGGGCAAGCCTTCTGTTTTCATCTGCAATTGGTATTGTGGCCCTGATTATTTTTGTATAGTGTGAACTTGCATAAGAAATTTTTCCAAGCAGATATTCCCACCTGAGTCTTGTATACTGTCTTGTGGCCGCAGTTATCGCATACTGGGCTCTTTCTTCTGGCTTCATGATTGGGGCAAGGCCGGCTCTTTCTGATGTTCCCTCAAGTGTTCCATCACCATCTGCAATTCCTGCAAATCTTATCTTCTTGTCTAGTGCCACTACATTCTTGCAGAAATCTTCAAAAAACGCCATTGAATATGGGATATCAGTTACGGTATATTTGCTTTCTGGGAAATTTTCCTTCACATATTGTCTTGTTTTACATTAGCAGGTTTTGTCTTTTGAAAGATGAAATTGCACAACAGCATAAACCCTATCCATATTCCAAGCATCAAAACAGGTGTGTACTGGCCTATGCACTGCCTACATGCAAACCTGTCCACAAGAAATACAATCACGCCGCCAACTAGGACACCTGTTGTATAATCTAATAGTCTCCACCAGAAATACTTCATTTCATATCTTTGTTGATTTGTCCAAAATATAAGATTGATTTTATCTGTCTGCTATGAAAAATGTCTCTTGATGTTTTCTACTTCTATTTTTATCCACTCGCAAAAGATCTCCCAGATTGCATCAGGGGTGGAATCATACTGGAAAAAAGTAAACATGACTGCAGTGGAATTGTCCGCAAGTGGAATTATTCTCATGTATGCAGGTGTCATGCCCTCTTCTGTGGGTCCTGCATAGATGTCAATATGGCCTGCCTTTTGATCTGCATCCAGCCTGATGAATACTTCACCAACTGGAGTTAGTGCTTTGTACTTGCCATTCGCTAGCGATAGCTTTTTGACAAATTTTGTGGCCCATTTTGGAATATTTTCAATGTTTGATAAAAACTCAAATACGGTACCACTTGGTACGTTGACCACACAAGTCTCAGTTACAGAATTCAATATTTTGTGTCAAAATATCTGTTAATTAAACGGTATCTCACTTGCAAACAAAAGAATAACTCATAAACCCATGACTTGTTTTATTGCAATATCGTGTCACTGAAACCAAAGAGTGCTGAAGAATCAAAGGCAGAGATGACTGTTCGAATGTTTCCATCTGATGCAAACCCAGCAGGCAATGTATTTGGTGGTGAAATACTAAAGCAAATTGACTTGATAGCAGGTCTTGTGGCTCAGAGGCATTGCAAGAAAAATGCTGTGACTGCATCAATTGACAGAGTTAACTTTCTAAAACCTGTTCTTGTGGGAAATGCACTCATACTTAACGCCAAGATAAACTATGTATCGCGCTCCTCGATGGAAATTGAAATAAAAGTTGAAGCAGAAAACTTGCTTACTGGCACTAGAACTCTAACAAATACTGCATATGTTACTTCTGTTGCATTGGACGAGGCTGGAAAGCCAACTGACGTGCCTCCGCTCTTGCTTGTCACAGAAGATGACAAGAAAAGGTTTGCAGAAGGTGAGCAGAGAATGTTGCAGAGAAAAAGAGAACGAAAACACAACTAGATTTTTTTGTAAATTATTTCATTGAAATAAAAACCAGAGGGCGTGACTGGATGTCTGGTTCCCTCTGCGAAAATTGTTTTGCAGACATGTATTGCAAAAAGTATGCCTGCAATTTATTTTCTATATTAAATTATCTGCATCACATATCTGACTTGTTAAAGATTCTAGCTTAATTTTCATAAACAAAGCTTAGTTGCCAAGATGTATCTGGTTACAACACTAAACCATGAGTAGAAATGACTTTATTCTATGAAATTGAGCAGTCTTGTATTAATTCAAAAATAAAAATTGTAATGTTGTGTTGTTTTGTGGCACTTGTCACGTCGGCATTTTTTTCAACCGTTCAATATGTTGCTGCTGAATCACTCTTGCCTCCTACCGAAGCCCCGATTGTGGTAAAAATTGACAAGGACCGGTATAACAGGGGGGATATTATGATAATATCAGGTGAGGTCAAAAGCGTTGTAGCTGGCATGCCGCTAACAATTCAGATACTTGATCCTGACAATAATCTGGTTCACATTGAGCAAGTATCAGTTGCAATGGATGGAAGATTTTCACTATCTGTAAAAGTTGACGGTCCAGTGTGGAGCATACCAGGTCAGTATTCCCTTGTGGCCCAATATGGATTCAAACATGTCTCTGCAATTGTGAACTTTGAGTTTGAGCAGGCAGATGTACCAGCAGCAGGTGTGTTCAATGTAAAGGACTTGTCCAGTGGACAAAACTTTGATCTAAACTATACCATTAGTGGAGGACAAGTCAAAAGCATGGTAATTGATCCTCAGGATATCTCACTTGTTGTGCAAATAGATTCTGCAACATCTGGTATGGTTCATCTCCAAGTGCCAAGGCTGTTGCTTGACGCAAAAAAGCCAAGCAATGCTGACGAATCATTTCTGGTCCTAGTGGATGACAATGAGATGACATCATTTCATGAGGAGGCATCTGATTATGGGTACAGGTACCTTGACATTCCTATTGTAAATGGCGACTCTAAAATTGAAATTATCGGTACTAGTGTGATTCCAGAGTTTGAAAATATTTCCAGTCTGGTATTTGTCTTGGCAGTTGGATTGGTAACAGTCTTTACTTTGATGTCCGGTAAAAAAACGAGTCTAAAACTGTTGAATCTTTAATTTAGTGTTTTTCATGATCTTCTATTGTATACAAGGCTGCACTTTTTGCAGCCATCTCGGCAATTTTTTTATTCTGTGAACTTCCAATTATTATTACATCATTTTGTTCTGGTTCTAGTTTTTTCATTATCAGCAAATGTATCTTTTGATCGTTTCGCATCAAGTCTTCGCCAGTTCCTGGCAAGACCAGTCTCTCATTTTTACAAATCAGAGTGGTTGCCCCAACCGCACCTGCTTTAATTGCAGCATCCCGTTGTTCAATTCCGCTTTTGATGTTGTAAGCCATATCCTTTAGCAAAACAGCATGATTGAACTTTCCAAGGGCAACTGAGCACTTGGAAATATCCATCTCTCTTGGAATTGAGAGGCGCAATTTGGCGTAAAGTGTTTCTCCCTTGCTTGTAAGCCACATGCCTGCGTTAGAGTTTTCGACAAGGTTGTACATCTTTAAGTGTTTGACTAGTGTCTTAATAGAGCCCTCTCCAAGACCAAGCTCTTGCATCATAAGTGATCTGCTTATTTTCTTGTTGTCCGCCATCATCTGCATTGTCTTGAAGACATGGACCAGATCAAAACTTAGCATTCTGCTTGGAGCATGTCTTTGTGCAACTTTGGAGAGCAAATTTATTATTTGATGCATTTTACTTTGAGACTTGGGACTGTAGTATCAAATTTAAATCTAGTATGAAATCGAGTCGGATAAACCATCCAATTGTTTAAATATTCACCTGCAGAACGAAAATAGAAATGGTTAACACATCGCAAATCACAAAGACACAGCAT
Organism: Nitrosotalea sp.; assembly: GCA_025451075.1. Classification (GTDB taxonomy): domain Archaea; phylum Thermoproteota; class Nitrososphaeria; order Nitrososphaerales; family Nitrosopumilaceae; genus Nitrosotalea. The sequence continues at coordinate 26,436 of JANWLA010000029.1, forward strand.
GCGGTTCCAATAATTGCTGCAGCAGTCTTGTTTGCAATATTTGGGCTGGGATACTTTGTAGTGGGCTTTGACCAAGGACAGATATTTAGTATATTTGAAGGACAGTCAGCATATGCCCAGATGAATGGCGTTGGATACATGCACGAGTTTACTCATGATATGAGACACGCATCTGGTTTTCCATGCCACTAGTGGTTTTTCAGTAAATTTTTTATTTTTCTTTTCTAGTTTTAGCCTTTGGCTTTTTTGATTCATGTTGTATTGTATTTAGCTTATTCAAAATGAAAAAACATGGACATAAGGGCTACTGTCTTGTATGAAACTCATTCAACTAGAAGGGGACTCAGATCTTCTATTGGTGGTCTGACCGACCCCTTTTAATTTACAGAAAATATGATTCTTGTATTTTTCTATGATTATGGGTAGCAGTCAAATGTTCCAGGAGGTGGATTTTTTATCATATTCTGAAATTCTACTGCCGGATATTTCTTGTCTACTGCATATGGGATGAATCCAAAGATTGGAGCGTCTATAGAAGTTGTAATTGTTGCCTTGGTTGGATCAAATGTGGAATTTTGTTGTCCTATCTTGGTTACCGCATCCTTGTTTATTGCAAATATTCCATCTAGTGTCACAGCTGATTTTGGAGATAATGTAGAGCCTCCCATAGTAGCTTTTTCTATGATATCTGTATTATAGAATGCATCAATCTCATACTTGGTAAATGTGGCAGGAAAATACGATGGATTGCACGCATCTGTCTGTATGCTAAGCTCGGTATCTGAAATTGCTACCTGCTGGCCGTGATGAGGACGAAACTGTAAATTGTTTACTGCATAAACATCAAGCCCGATATAGGCTACAATTATTATTGCAATTATGATTCCTGCTACCGCATATTTTTTTGGAGATCTTTTTGTGGGCTCTGCAACGGGTGTTTCTTGTGTTGGAGTATCTGGACTTGACTCTGGAACTACATTATCAAAGACATTTTCTGGCTTGGAATCTGTGGGTGTATCATCTGAAGCTGGACTTGATTTAGGCTGGCTTTGTGTCAAACTCTCAATGTATTGATGATCCTTAAAAGAGACTGGTTCACCGTTTTTGATTGCAGCCAAAACATTTTGTAATCTTCCAACATCACATCTCTCGGATCTTATCAATTCTTCAATTGTGCTGATAAGATCTTCTGACATTCTTTGAAAGCGATTTATTCTTAATTTAAAGCAAGTGTATGCCTTGGTGAGAAACTTGGCTAGTGGATTTTTAGAGAAAAACTGGAATCAAATAAGAAATAATATACAATCAAAAGCTAGTATCTGATCTTAATCTCTTGGGCAATTTCTAAGAATTTCTGCATCTCTTGGTAAAACTTGATTCCCTTCTCTGTGATGGTATAACTGCGGCTTTTCTTGTCTGATTTTAATTCCATGAGTCCAAAGTCTATTAGTTTTTGGCATTTTTCCATTGCTGTATAGTGTGATAGGTTGGCCCTTCTTGCAATTGAAGATATTATTGTACCCTGCATGCCGCAGTCCATTGCAATCTGTAGTATCTCTGAGATTATTCCAACCTCTGATCTGTATTGCTGTTTCATGCTTACTGCCATTTAGATTGCCACCATTGTAACTTGTCTTGTGGAGATTAGTTTCATATCTTTTGTATTAGAACAAGGTCTATATATTCATTAGCTTCCTAATGATTAGGAATCAAATGAAACAGTTTGATTATGAAAACAGCATAGGATTTGTGGTATACTCTGCATCAAAGATGATGCAAAAGGCCTTTGATCTTGAACTGCGAGATAAAACCGGAATAAACTTGACCCAGTCAAAGGTCATATTTACACTATACATGCAGTCTGGTCCAACACAACGAGAACTTGCTGATAAAATTGGAGTTGAAAGCCCTACGCTTGTGCCAATAATTGACAAAATGGAAAAAGATGGATATGTTAAAAGAAAATCTGATGTCAACGATAGGAGAATAAAGAGGATTTACGCTACCGCCAAGGCTGATTCATTGTGGGATTCTATGATGGAGTGTGCTGGACAAATTAGAAAAGTCTCAACAAAGGATCTCTCCGAGCAAGAGATAAGATCTGCACTTGAAGTTGTAAAAAAAATAACAGAAAATTTGACAAGACATCTTGGAGATTCTCAAACTACCGATCTAAAAAAGATGAAGGACTAAAAGAAAATTCTTTGTTTTGGTATTGAAAAATTGCGCAGTTATGCTGTAGCAATAAAAGACAATTCTGTGATATTTTTCTAAAATGGTACATGTGTAAAACCCCGAGAGAAGACCTGTTGGATATTTGTAGTTGAGATGCGATGATTGTGCTTGTGGTACTCATACAAGCGATTTTCCTTGAAAAAAGGGCCAAAAACCACAGTTTGTAACCAATCCATATTTACTGGTGGTACTAACTAGAGTGAGATGTCGATACTCAAATCAATTGGGCGCGTTTTGGTGTTAATTGTAAGTGGAATTGCAATTGTAGTTGTGGGCGGATTTATGATGGGTGCTGTGGCAAAATTGTATTTGCCAGGTCACAAAAAGGACCGACAAGAACCGCCTGAAAAATTTTATGAACGCAAAAAAACAGATTAATATAAACCTCGGAAATTTTTGAATACTAGACATGACACAAGCAAACACTGATTCGCAAATTTCAAAGTTACACTCTATCAAATATTTTACTCCGGCACGATCTATTGTAGAGGCAAACTCTCTCTTACCAAAGGTATCAGAGATTGTAGAAAAATATACTCAAGCCCTGATGACTTGGAAAAAAGAAAATGATACACTGCAACATGCTTCTGATTCACTTTGGGATCTGGCACGAGTTGCAGCGTTAAACTCGAACAAGACCAACACTTGGGATTCTGCATGGAATTTTGCATGGAAAGAAGCAAGTCAGGCTGCTCGTAATAATTATGGATGGTATGGAAGTGAGTTTCTCACCGGCGAAACTGCAAGAGATGCTGCCCGAGACGCTGCAAAATATGCTGCAAGATATGTAGTGTTTGAATCAGTCAAAGACAATCTTGGTGGGGCAAATCCATTTGAATATATTATTGAACTATATGCAATGGGTCTTAGACCGACATATTTTAGAAAAGTTGACGAACAGGAAAAATTTGTAGTAGATTTTCCGTTAATTGTAAATGGCAAAAACGTAGTTGGATGTTATTTGCATGGTGATAGTGAGATATCTTTTACACACCAATGGATTGAATACTGCACAAATCTCAAACCTGTGAATAACCCTGATTCCAAGAGATCATTTGCATAAAAGATGCACAGCCCTTAAGTATTGCAATTTTTTACCAAATAAACATGTGCGAAATGATTGACGAGATTGAAATTGAACAACTACGAATGGTTCTAGCCAGAGCACGAAAAGAGATGCTAGAGCCAGCAAAAGAGATTCCGCTTGCGGCTGTTGCCTAGTAATTCCACTCGTTTGAAATATTGTTCCAAAGGGAACGATATGGTTTTGCATCTTTTGCAATTTCTTCTCTGATTCGATGCTCTATTGAAAAATACATGTTTTCAAGTGCATCAACGCCGCCATCTGCAAATAATTCCTGACCAATTTCCTTTATCCTGTTTTCCTTGGTAGAATAATCTGAAGCGTCAGAATTTTGGATGCAGTATGTTATGAGGTCATACAACTCTTCTTCAAGGTATGCATCCAACTTGATCTTGGAACCATTGCTAACTGTATAAAAGTTCTCGATCGTTCCATGTGGAATTGATTGCAACTGTGGTTTCTTGGCAGATCTGAGGCAGAATTTTAGCTTTTATGGACCCAAGATTCCAAAGGTATAACAAGACATACCTACAAGTATATTCATAGCCCAAAATTCGGTTCAATTAAAAATATTGGAAGCGTATACCCGTGACGTTGGAAGGGGTGTCACACGTATTGATTATGAATCCATGGACGCACTTGGTGCATCAACTGGAGATATTCTAGAAATTACTGGAAAAAGGCGATCAGTAGCACGATGCCTTCCACTATATCCATCCGATGAAGGAAAAGGAATTATCCGAGTGGATGGACTTGGAAGAAACAACACCGGTGTGGGAATTGGAGATACTGTAACTGTTCGCAAGATAAAGACTGTACCTGCTGAAAAAGTCATAGTTGCACCACTTGATTCTATACCTCCAATAGATGAAAGATATCTTACAGACTCGCTAGAAAATATTCCTCTTGTCAAAGGGGATAATATCATGGTGCCATACTTTGGTGGAAGGTTAACATTTCAAGTAATTGGGATAACTCCTGCTTCTGATGCAGTGCTTGTAACTCCAAAGACCGAGTTTCACATTGCTGAAAAAGGTGAAAGCTTGCGAGGAGTACCACAGGTATCATACGAAGATATCGGTGGAATGTCTGACGAGATAAGAAAAGTCCGAGAAATGATTGAACTGCCAATGAGGCACCCAGAAATATTTGAAAAATTGGGAGTTGAAGCTCCAAAAGGTGTTTTGCTATATGGTGTACCTGGAACAGGAAAGACTCTGCTTGCAAAAGCAGTTGCAAATGAAACTAATGCTCACTTTATCAGCATATCAGGTCCTGAGATAATGAGCAAGTTTTATGGAGAAAGTGAAGCAAGACTTCGTGAAATATTCAAAGAGGCAAAAGAAAAAGCACCATCTATTATCTTCGTAGACGAGATTGATTCTATTGCACCAAAAAGAGAAGAGGTAACAGGAGAAGTAGAACGAAGAGTTGTCTCACAAATGTTATCATTAATGGACGGTCTTGAGGGAAGAGGAAAAGTAATTGTCATTGCTGCAACAAACAGACCTAATGCACTAGACCCAGCTCTTCGAAGACCAGGTAGATTTGACAGAGAAATTGAGATCAAAGTTCCTGACAAAAAGGGAAGGCTGGAAATTTTGCTTATTCACACAAGAAACATGCCACTAAACGAAGATATCAACTTGGAAAAAATTTCAGGCTCTAGCCATGGTTATGTGGGAGCTGACCTAGAGTATCTATGCAAGGAAGCTGCAATGAAATGTTTGAGAAGATTATTGCCTGAAATTAATTTGTCTGATGAAAAAATTCCTCCAGAAACTTTGGACAAGTTAATAGTAAATGCTGAAGATTATCAGCTTGCATTTCGTGATGTAACACCAGCTGGAATGCGTGAAGTATACATTGAAACCCCTGATATTGAATGGACAGAGATCGGTGGGCTTGAAAGTGTAAAGCGAGAACTCCAAGAAGCAGTAGAGTGGCCAATGAAATATCCTGGATTATACTCTCAACTTGGGTATAGGATGCCACGAGGTATCTTATTGCATGGGCCAAGCGGTACTGGAAAGACACTTCTTGCAAAAGCAGTTGCAACAGAGAGCGAAGCAAATTTCATCTCTGTAAAAGGTCCTGAATTGTTATCAAAATGGATAGGTGAGTCAGAACGGGGCATTCGAGAGATATTCCGAAGAGCAAGACAATCATCGCCATGTGTAATATTTTTCGATGAGGTTGATTCAATTGCACCAGTTCGAGGAATGGGGGAGAGCGCAACCACTGAAAAAGTTGTCAGCCAGTTGCTAACAGAAATGGACGGAATTACATCCCTAAACGGTGTAGTGGTAATTGCTGCTACCAACAGGGCAGACATGATTGATTCTGCATTGCTAAGACCTGGCAGATTTGATAAAATCATTGTAGTACCAATCCCGGACAAGGAAGGAAGATTGAAGATATTGCAGATTAGTTCCAAAAACATTCCAATTGAAAAAGAGATGGGAACACCAAATGGACTGAATCCTGACTTTGTTGATCTTGCAAAGATTGCAGAAATGACCGATGGCATGAGCGGTGCAGATGTTGCCGCAATTGCAAATACTGCAGCATCCATTGTACTACATAACTTTGTTGACAAGTATCCTGATCCAAAAGAGGCAGAAAAACAAGTGGAGATGGCAAAAGTAAAGATGCGAGACTTTGAGGAAGCGGTAAAGAAAGTCAAGATCCAAAAGGAACTAAAGATTGGACAAAAGGTAGCAATATCACACTTTAGGTAATTTTTACAAAATATTTTTAAAATCTTTATAAAATAATGTCTACTCTTGCAGGGGTATCAGACAAAATTATTTTCAGGACAAGTCTGGTTTTGTTTTTTTGTCAGGTACCTTAATGTCCAAAAGTTCGCGCAAACCTTTGTACCTGTTTCGTATAGTTACTTCGGTAACTCCAGCTGCTATTGCTATTACTTTTTGTGTTGTACTGTCGCCATGTATTACACATGATAGATACAATGCTGCTGCTGCAAGGCCCATTGGATCTTTTCCAGCGGAGATCTCTTGTTCGTTTGCCTTTTCTAAAATCTTGAGTGCTTCACGTTTTACTTTTTCACTAAGGCCTGATTCACTTGCAATTCTTGACATACACTTTATTGGATCAAGTACTGGCATTGTCATGTCAAGCTCTTGTAATAACAACCTATAACATCTTGAGACGTCTTTCTTTTTCACATTGATTCTTCTTGCAACCTCGTTTAGTGTTCTAGGTGTGCCAGTTTCTCTACATGATAAATATAATGCAGCTGCAATCAATCCTGGAATTGACCTACCTTTTGCCAATCCTTTTTCTAATGCTTTTCTGTAAATGTATGCAGTCTTTTCAACTACTGCATCAGATAATGCAAGTTTGTCCTTTAATCTGCTAAGCTCACTGAATGCCTGTCTGCAGTTTCTCTCAGTTGCTTCATGGACCTGACTTCTATTGTCCCATGTTCTAAGACGGGTGATTGTATTTTTCATTGAAGCTGACAAAGGTTTTCCAGTCGAGTCCTTGTTTGCCTGACCAATCACTGTTGCAAGTCCCATGTCGTGCATTGCAAGGGATGTTGGGATGCCGGTTCTTGCCCTGTCTTCGAACTGTTCTTTTGAAAATGACTGTCTTTCAGGACCCAAATCATTTACAATCTCATTTACCACAAATCCGCATCCTCCACAGAATCGTTCACCAGTTGTGCCGTCTGTTAGCATCTTTGCCTTTCCACATCTGGCACATCGTGCTTCCAATGCTGTAGAACTATGCGTTACCATGAATAACACACCTATCCAACTGTCATTCAATAATAACCCAACTATTGTACAATGAAACTTGTACAAATGTGATATTGGTCTCTATCTAGGCATACAGAAATTCTGATGGAACAAGCCATGTTTCTTGATAGTCCAAGTTCTTGTCAACTAGGAGTACCCCAAGCTTGTATTTTTTTGCCATGTCTATGAGAAAATCTGAAAGTGCCCCTTTTTGCAAAATAGTGGGTAGCTCAAGAATGTCTGTTGCCAACAGGACCCTGGTACTTGGAATCTCTTTTTTAACGCCAAAGATGTCTTTTTGAATCTCTAGTATTGCCTGTCTGGTAACTTCTGGTTGAGTCAGAATAACTACAGCTCTTTTCTCCTTTCTTGCAACAAGATCAAATCTGTACTGTGGATCAAAATCTGAATATGCTGAATCATGTTTTACATGCCACTGCATGTCCATCAAATAGTCTGATACTATGTCCTGAATCATGCCTACCTCCATCAGGTCTCTTGTCATCTCAACTCTTTTGTGTGCTCTAAGTAATGATTTGAAATATTGATCAATTAGTTGCTTGGAATACTTTGACATTTTATCCTTCATGAAAATTGAATTGAGCAAAAGCTTGTTTTCTTGATATGTACTAAATGGGTCAAAGTCCTTATCTTCCATCGAAGACTTGGCGTATTTCCTACTAAATAATCGCTTACCATCTGTATTTTCATACTCGTAAAATATTGAGATCTAGTGGATACCGAAGAAGGTATTAATCATAAAAGGCCAAATGACTAGTGTGGATTTTATCCAAAAGAGCGATCCTGATGTCTCAAAACCTCTGTTAATTGCAGCAATGCAAGACATGGGAGATGTTGGAAGCATTGTCATTGATTTTATCAATTCAAGTCTTGACACTATAGTATTTCGAGAAGTCGAACCGTCATACCCTGCATATGTCATTGACAATGGTGGATACATTGACATCCCAGAAGAAAAATGGGACTATCGTTATGCAAAAGATATCATCGTATTTGGAGGAGGTTCTGGCCAGCCATCTTCTACAGAAGAGCTAAATGTATTATGCCAAGATGTTATTGATGTCGCAAAAAAACATTCTACTAGATTCATCTATACACTTGGTGGTTTTCATACAAAAAATCCAATCGAGGGAGAACCAAAGACGTTTGTTACTACTACATCAAAAGACCTTACAGACCAGGTGCGAAAACTTGGAATCTTGACAACACCTGAGGCCTCTATCATAACAGGATTCAATGGACTGATACTTGGATTTGCAAAACTAAATGGAATACAGGGAATTGGATTGTATGCAGAACTGAATAATCCAAAGCTTCCTCAGTACAGGTCTGCCAAGAGCATAATCAAGACACTTGAAAAGCTGACTTATCGCAAGTTTGGAGACACGTCAGATTTTGATTCTCTTGCAAAAGATGTTGAATCACATAGCCACAAAAAGCGCTTTGATCCTGATCAGAGCTATTCTGTTTGATTATAATAAAATAAGAAAAGATTTTTCCAACTAGATTGTATTTCTACAGACGAATTGGTCCAAGTCTTGTAACTGTTACTATTGCTACAATGGAGATTGCTAAAACTATGGCAGCAACGGGTCCAAACTCTGGCACTACGGTTGTCCCAACAATTGAGATGTTTTCAGTAAGAGGTGTGATTGGTATTGATACTAGTGTATCTGTTGTCTCGTCTGTTGTGGTGTAGTTTGTCACTATCTGGCCGTCTACAAAGACTCCAATGAATCCGTTAATCAGGCCCTTTGGTAGTTTTATGAGTAGCGTACTGTTGGTGTCAGTTTTTCCTGCAAGTACAAAGTCAACAGACTTGTCCTTGACACTAACTGATGCGCTTACGATATCCTTGGTTGAGGAATACTGGACATCGTATGTTGTCATTCCATCACCTGCGTCTTTTCCAACACTTGGAAATGTCTTGTACTCTTGGGCAAAAGATGATGATGCCATTGGAGCAAGCAAAATTACGATTGCTGCAACTATTGCTATCTTGAGCATGTCTAAAATTTGCTATTTGACTAGTTAATGGGTTTGGCTAATTATTTTAACGAAACCGCGAATTTCTTTGAAGCTTCAAGTAGGTTCTTGATATCTGACTCTGAATGCACGTAAGATATGGCACCAAGCTTTCCTGGGAGGAAAAATATTCTATTTTTTGCAATAAGTTCAAAGTGGTATCTCTTTAGTGTCTGGGTATCACACATTGCTGCCTCTTCTGCGTTTGTAACCTGTGTTATTCCATTTGCTCGAAAATGCGGCATAAATAAAGAACCAATGCCGGTGACTGTAACTTTGTCTTGAAATATTTTTGACAGCCCCTTTCTTGCATCTTCACCTAGCTTGCCAATCTTTTTGTAGACTGGGCTTGAATTTTTCTTTAAAAATTTCAGCATTGCTTTTCCAGAAGTCATTGTCATTGGATTTGCAGAAAATGTCCCGCCCCCAATGTATGACCTATCAAGTCTTTTGTTTGAATTTGTATCTGTAATTTTCATGATCTCCTCTTTTCCGCAAATTACTCCAATTGGAAATCCACCACCAACAATTTTTCCTAGTGTTACAATATCTGGGTCAAGGCCCATTGTTTTGTAGAGGCATCCAAATCTGAACCTAAAACCGGTGACAATCTCATCTAGGATGTATAGTGCATTATTTCTGTGAA
>JANWLA010000030.1 GCA_025451075.1 Nitrosotalea sp.
ATGGTCCCACGCGCAGGATTTGAACCTGCGACAACCCGGTTTCTGTAAGCCTGATAGGCTGAATGACGGTTAGCCGCTGGCCAACCACTACAGCCGGAAGCTCTACCAGGCTGAGCTAGCGTGGGACTGTTTCTCACGCAGTTTTTTCGTATTAAATAACTATCGATAATTCAATTTTTTTTAAAAAACTTTGGATCTTAATGATGAATTTTTGACTGATCAAATTACATATAAACAGGAACAAAGGTCTCGATAATGTGTCGGGGGCTATGTCTGAAGGTGGGTATGTATGCGTTCCATATTTACAAAACAATGATTTTGTTACATTAAGGGATAACTTTCAAAAATCTGATTTTATTGATGACATGTATTTTGTAACGGCTACATTTTCTGAAGATGGCCGTGCATATTTTCCATCGCACTCTAACACTTATCTTCTTGCTAGATTTAAAAATCGTTCACAGATAATGAGCGAGGTTGAAAAATGTAATCCTGCCATTCCAACATTTGTGTTTACAAAAAATGATGAGTTGTTTGAGAGATTGACTAGTGATAGTCTCAACTTGATTTCTATCTATTATCTTGAACATGTAGACTCGGAATCTGATCTATCTGATCTTAGTTTTATTGTGGCCAAACGTCATAGAGTGCGAAGAGCAGAATTGGGAAATCTTAAACTATCTACCACTCAAACTCAAAAATTCACTTTTCCATATGAGGGAAACTTGATAGTTCTAGAGGTGACAAGTGACAATAAGCATCAAGCTGATAACAAATACTGTGAAAAGACAAGAAAAGAGGTACAAAGAAAAGGAATTGGAATGACAAGTCTTCTTAATTTGTCAGTAATCGAGAGACTGAAATAGAATTTTTAGTGAATCTCTTTTTGAAGAGATCAATTAGAACTTCACACCATAGTAGAAAAGTTATATACTCTTCTAAATTCTGTTTTGGTGATGAGTAAGCCATCTGAGCTTGGTGCGCTAAAAATTGGCTCTTACATATTACTTCCAGTAGGTGGTCCAAATGAGGAGCCATGTAGAATAGTTGAATATGATACAAGTAAACCAGGTAAACACGGTGCAGCAAAGGCAAGAATTGTGGGAGTAGGAATATTTGACAAGAAAAAATATTCTCACGTTTCACCAGTAAGTGCACAAGTTCAAGTCCCTCTCATAGACAAAAGAGTAGGTTCTATAATATCAAAAACTCCGTCCATTGTCCAGATTATGGATTCTGAATCGTTTGAAGTCTTTGATGCACAACAAATTGAGGATGAAATCAAAGAAAAAGTTTTGCAAGGCGTTGACGTTGAATACTGGAAAGTCATGGATAGAACCATTATAGTACGAATCAAAAGTTAGTTTGGATGCTGATGATGACGAGAAAAGCCAACTGACCGCATGATGAAGATTATGAGTATTGAAGCATCCTTGTTTTTAAAATATTAGAACTAGTTATACGATACAACTTGTATTGATAAACACATGAAAGGACTTTGCCACGTTTGTTTGACATCTAATGTAGAAACTACACTAAAGGATAACCTTGCTTTATGTAATGATTGCTTAAAACGTGTAAACACACTAGAAAAAAATTAATTGACTGGATATAGTGTGAACTTGAATTGAAACTGGCATCTCTTTTTTCAGGGGGAAAGGATAGTACCTATGCAATATACAAAGCTAGGAAAGAGGGGCATGACATTGAATGCCTTGTTTCTATATTTCCACAATCTGAGGAAAGTCATCTATTGCATTATCCAAACATTGCGACTACTTCAATTCAGGCCAAGGCCATGAAAATACCTCAGATTCTGACCCAGACTAATACAAACGATCCTGAAATTGAACTCTGTGAATTACAAAACCTCTTGGAGAAAGCAAAAAAGAATTTTGGGATAGATGGCATAGTTCATGGCGGTCTGTTTAGTGATTATCAGAGAATACGTTTTGAGCGAGTTGGAAATAAACTAGATCTAAAAATAATATCTCCATTGTGGAATACTGATCAAAAAAATTACTTGCAAGAATTGTTAGAGTCAAAATTCAAATTTATCATAACAAGTGTTACATCTGCAGGACTTGATCAAACCTGGTTAGGACGAGAAATAACTCTAAAAGACATGGAACAACTTGAAAAATTATCAATAAAACACGGTTTTAATTTGACATTTGAGGGTGGGGAAGCCGAAACATTTGTAATTGATTGCCCTTTATTTTATTCGCCAGTTAGAATACTCCAAGCAAACAAGATCTGGGACGGTTATAGAGGAAGATTTGAAATAACCGAGGCCGTTTTAGAAAAGTAATGCTAGATGGTTTAAAGACAGGTCTACGAGCTGCATTAAAGAAAATAGTAAACTCTTCAGCAGTTGATGAGGCCCTCATCAAAGAGCTCTCAAAAGATATCCAGAGGGCATTATTGCAATCCGATGTAAACGTAAAACTTGTTTTTCAGATTACAAAAAATCTTGAGGAGCGTTCTCTCAAAGAAACACCGCCGCCGGGACTTTCTAGAAAAGATCATATTGTAAAAATTCTATACGAAGAGCTTGCCAAATTACTTGGCACTGAGGAACAGTATGTGTTCCAGCCAGGAAAAGCAAACAAGGTATTGATGCTTGGAATTCAAGGAAGCGGAAAGACCACTGTAACTTCAAAACTTGCCAAGCTGCTGACAAGACAAGGCTATAGAGTTGCAGTTGTTGGTGCAGATACCTATCGACCCGGTGCGCTTACACAACTTAGAACAATGTGTGAAAAAGCAAATGTAGAAGTATACGGTGAAGAAGCAAACAAGGACTCACCAGATATTGTAAAAAATGGTTTAAAGCATTTTGAGGGACAGAATTTTGATATCATTCTAATAGATACAGCAGGAAGACACAAAGAAGAAAAAGATCTTCTCGATGAAATGACTAGGATTGGAAATATTGCAAATCCAGATCTTGCATTGTTGATAATTGATGGAACCATTGGGCAACAGTGCTATAATCAAGCTGAGGCGTTTCATAAGACAGTTCCAGTTGGAGGTATCATAATCACAAAATTGGATAGCAGTGCAAAAGGTGGAGGTGCCCTTGCAGCTGCTGCCGCAACAGGAGCACAAATAATGTACATTGGAACTGGAGAGAGAATTGATGATCTTGAAAAGTTCTCTCCAACAAGATTTGTTGGAAGGATGCTTGGAATGGGTGATATTCAAGCATTGCTTGACATGGCAAAAAGACTTGAGACAGAAGGTAATGAAGATAGGCTAAAGAGAATCTCACATGGAAAAATGAACATGGAAGATTTTTATTTTCAAATTGAAGAAGCAACAAAAGCTGGAGGACTACGTAATATCTTGGAAAACATGCCAGGTTTTTCTGGGATGGTAAAAGAAGACCAAGTTGAACAACAAGAGCAAAGAATGGAAAAATGGCGTTACATTATTCAATCTATGACAAAGGATGAAAAATCCGATCCTGACTTGATAAATGCGTCAAGAGTAAAAAGAATCGCACGAGGTTCTGGATGGCCCGAACACGAAGTAAAAGAACTTCTCAAAGCATACAAAAATTCAAAGACAATGATGAAAGCTTCCAAAGGGAGACAGATGCAAGGTATGCTCAGGAAAATGGGACTGGGGTAGTGTCATAAAAAAGATGTATCTAAATATGTTGCATTGTATAATCTAAAACATCTTGTTGAACCCCTATCAGTGTTATCAAGCGTTGGGTCTCCAAGAAGGAGCTTCAATTAAAGATGTAAAATCATCTTATAGAAAACTAGCTCTACAATTTCATCCTGACAAAAATTCCTCTGATCAGGAAAGTACAAAATTCAAGATGATAACTGAGGCCTATCAGATACTTCGTGCAGAATACAAAAATACTGTTGCACAAAATTCTTCTGAAAGATATGATAAAGACTTCAAGAAAAAATCTGGATCTGCCTCTGGAACTTATTCTTGGGGTGCAAGAAAGTCAGATAGGAATCCAAATGAAGATTGGACTAGATATACAAAATATGCTGAAAATGAATATCAGGATTTCTGGGCACATTATGAAAAGACTTTCTGGGATTATTATGAAAAAGTAAGATCAGAAACAAGATCTGAGACTGAACCAATCCAGGTTGAAAACGACATCTCTGTTTCTGTAAATGTTGATCCTGGTAAATGCATAGCATGCTGTAGCTGTGAAACAATCGCACCATCTGTATTTAGAGTCGAAAAAAATGTCAAGGTAAATCCAAAATCTAGAGTAATCAACGAGCAAGGGGCGCACTCTGAAAAAATTCTTGATGCCGCACAGACATGTCCAACAAAAGCCATCAGCGTTTCAGAAAAAGAATCTTGTAGAAGGCTATATCCATGGTAGATGCATAATTAGGATTAAAACACCTCATTTGTTTACCTGATGCACTGTTGAAAAAAACCAAGATGGATGCAGTACTTGAAGAAACCAGACAAATCTTGCAAGAATATCATCTATGTGACTATTGTCTTGGCAGAATGTTTGCAAGTAAGCTGCGGCTGATCTCTCACAAAAATCTTGGAGAAAAAATCAGAAAAATCATAAAACAAAGTACGCCAAAATCATGTTATCTCTGCAAGAATCTAATGCCAGGACTTGATGTATCCTTAAACAAAATGCTTGAAATGTCAAAAGAATATGAATTCTCAACATTTCTCATAGGTGCGATTCTTCAACCCTCAATTTTGGATAGGGATGATGCTATACGTTCTAAATTCAAACTTCGAGGAATCGCTGGAATAAAAAGTGATGTTACAAGAGAGGTGGGAAAACAATTTGGAAAAAGAACACGGGCTAAAGTTGATTACCAAAATCCTGATATTGTATTTACAATTGATTTCAAAAAAGATCAATGCGACATAAAACCAAAAGCATTAATCTTGCAAGGCCGATACACAAAAGAAACTAGGGGCATTCCGCAAAAACAAGAATCCTGTAGTAGGTGTGACGGAAAAGGATGTTTTGCTTGTGATTTTCATGGGATATCTGAATTCAATAGTGTGGAAGGTCATATTGCCAAATTCTTGTTTGAAAAATTTGGCGCTCAGCAAGCAAAAATAACTTGGATAGGAAGTGAGGATGAATCTAGTCTTGTACTAGGAAATGGGCGACCATTTTTTGTCAAGATGATAAACCCGCATAAAAGAAAAATCCAACTACCAAAAAAGATCAAACTTGGCAGTATTTCAATTCTAAACCTACGAGTCATTTCAAAGGTTCCAACCGACCAAATTAAATTCAAAACAGATGTCTTACTAGAAATAACTACGGAAAAAGACCTAGTACCAGATGCACTGAACGTATTGGAAGGTCTAAAAGACATGCCTATATCAATAAGTGAAAATCTTCCATGGAAGAACCAAAAAAGAATTCATGACATTAAGATAAAAAAAATGAATGCTAGATCGTTTACTGCCTTAGTAACATTAGATGGTGGAATACCCCTAAAGAGACTTGTAACTGGGACCAATGTTGAACCAAACATAAGCATGTTGCTTGAAAATCAATGCAAGTGCATCACATTTGATTTTCATAAAATAGTATCTGGTAACTAAATTCTTTTGATAAAATGAAACTGTTTAAAATCTGACTTGCATGTCACGCTTTTATTACAGTCAGATTCAATCTTGTTCGATTGGATCCTTTACTTAGAGTTCACGAAGCCCAAAAAAATGGATTGATTCCTGACAAGGTTCATTCGTTAATAATAAAGAGGTTTGAGGTAGCTTTGTCTGGAATTCGTAGAATAGAAAAAGCGTCTGGGATTAATTTTCCTCTTGCGTATGTGGAACCATCTATAGTCGTATCTCATCCCTCTGCTGGATCTTTTGATTATGGTATACTGTTTGCAAGAACAATTCCTGTTGTTTCTAACGACAAGCTAAACGTCATAATACAAATTACAGCACCACTAATTGCATATGGTCTCAAGGGTACAATACATGCCATTCTGGCGCATGAATTTCTACACTATTTGGAATTGATTCGAAAAATATCCAAGATGGATATTGTATCAGATGAGATTAGTAGTAATATTTTTGAGAGCAGCTATTCTGATTCTACGAGACTTTCTGAACCAAGAGCCGTATTTGATGATAAAACACTACTATCACATATAATTAAAAAATTCCCAGAAGGATTCCGAGACTACAAACTAGAGGATAAAGTAATGAAACTCTGGATCGAAAAGAGTCTTCCTGTCATAAACATAACAATGGATACCAATGTAACCAAGATCCCAGCTACCGCGATTGCAAACACTGTGATTGATCCAATTCTTTTACAAAAATTAGATCAAATAGAACAAAAAGTTTCTCGCCTTAGAAAGAAGAAATTATACTAATTATTGATTAAATTCAGTAAATCCGCACTTGCCGCAGCTTCGTCTATTTTTATGAGTGGACATGAATACACCCTTGCCACATCTTGAACATTCTTTCTTTGTCCTCTCTACTTTTTCTCCAGACACTTTGTAATACTTGTATACTGATGGGCTTGATCCTTTCTTGCCTGCCATTACTTGCTCTCTTCCTTTGGCGTTTCTGCTTGCTCTGCCGGTGCTTCACCTTCTGCTTTTGCAGCTGCACCTTTTGCTTTTTCAATTCTTGCAAAGACTGCAGCCTTTAGGTGTTCTTTTGCAAGCTTTTCATCCTCATATACATAGAAACTTCCTGATACTACGGGTCTTCCAGTTTCATTTTTCAGTAGTATTGGTATCACAATTTTTCCTTCTAGATTGAATTTTTTTGAGATCATGTCTACTGCCTCTAGTTTCTTTAGTCTACCAGAGAGACCTTTGAAATTACATGTAATTTCCCTTCTTGACAGTAGGGAGTTTTTTACATCTCGTGTAACTTCGATCATTGACATGTAATCCAAGTCCTTTTAATAGTTCATATAAATCTTAACCGCTTCTAGATAACAATTTAAGAAATCAACATGTCAAAAATTCATGGATAGATTTATGATTCACCTGAAAAATCCCGGCTATGTTCCAATTGATGCTAAAACATTGCTTGCAAAAGCTGATCAGCTAACTTCTGAGATGGACGTGATTGTAAGAGATATGCGAGTTTCTACACAATATCTGGAATTTGATGTATCTGTAAAAAAAGAAGAGTTGGATGTGGTTGTAAAAAAATTTGAATCATTTGGTTCCCTTTATGATGCAAGACCTGTTGTGGAAGAAAAGATTGAAAAAGAAGATGCGCTAAAAAGAGCAAAACAATATTTTAATGATGAACGATATTGGGAGTGCCACGAAGTTCTTGAAGGTGTTTGGAAAAAAACACATGAGGGTGAAAAAGATCTTGTTCAAGGAATAATTCTTGTTGCTGCAGCACTAGTCCACTACCAGAAATATGAAAATGACATATGTCTTTCAATCATGAATCGTGCCATGGAAAAATTTTCTAATGCTTCTGGGATGTATTATGGGATTGATGTAGACAAGTTTCAAAAAACTGTGGGAGTTATGATATCTGAAAAATCTATGGGGCCGTTTATGATTTGATCATGTTTACTGAGGTCTTGATAACATCTGCTCCCATGAGAAGACCAATTTTGCCTTTCTTTGCCTGATCTTCTGTGAATCGCATGGTTCCGTCCTTTTTGATAAAATCGCCTGAAACTAGAATTGGGACTGGATCGTCACTATGACTTTTGTTTATGCAAGGTGTAGAGTGATCTCCTGATATTACAACTGCTATTTTTGATGTGTCTATGTTGTCAAGCAATGTTCCAAAGAATCGCTGGTCTATCTCTTCTATGTTTTGCATCTTGCCAATTGCATCCCCATCATGACCAAATTCATCTGGTCCCTTGATGTGGACATAAATTGCATTCTGTGTTTCCATCGCCTTGGCTGCAACACGCGCCTTTTCTTCATAGTCTGTAAGGCCTCCTGCACTAAATGATTTCATCTTCAAAACGTTTGCAATTCCTATCTCTACTGGCATGTCGACTATGCATGAAAACTGCATTTGATGTAAGCTGTTTATTGGAATAACATCTGGAAATTTATTTCCGGCATCACGTAACAGGATGGAATTTAGCATCTTCTTTCCTTGATCTTTTCTACTCTTGTTGACCTGACTATCTTTCATGATTTGAAGAGATTTGTCAGTAAATTCGTTTACAAATGATGCTGAAAGTTTGGCTCCATCTGATTCGTTTAATGGCAATGATTTTTCTATCTTCATGTAATCGCCAACTGCTTTGGCAACTCCCATACCGTCTATTCTTGCATAGGCAGGATCGGTGTTACTAATATCTGGTGTTAGAAATGTACCCTCACATCTTATTCTTACAATTACTCTGTGCCCAATTGTTGGAACTACCACTACTGATGCTTTTGGATTTGAAAACTTGAGTTTTTCTTCTATTTCTCGAGCGATTGCAAGCGCATCTTCTTTTTCAATTTTTCTTCCGGCTCTTCGGTCTGTAATTATCCTCTCATCGTTTACGGTAGCAAAGTTTCCTCGTAGTGCAAGGTCTCCATTTTTGAAATCAATTCCAATTCCAATTGCTTCGATTACTCCTCTTCCAACATATTGTGCATTCTCAAACTTATAGCCCAACATATTGAAAACTGCAATGTCTGATTGAGGTGCTATGCCCTTGCCTACTGAAATCACTTCTCCTATGGCACCATTTCTTGCAAGTCTGTCAAGATTGGGAGTTTTTGCATAACTTAGAGGCGTGGAACCTTTTAGATCTGGATGAGGCAAATCACCTATGCCATCAAGAAGAACATATACCATATGAATATCAGAATTATCCATTTCCTAATCTACAACTGTCAGTTTTTTCATATCACACATAAACCTTGATTTTTCAAGCGATCTAAATTTTTATAATTAGTTATTAATGATAATTCTTCTAGTTGATTTTTCAAAAATTGCTGATTGAATTCTTGTAATAAAAGAAAATTAAGAGGATGCTATGGTTGATACTTTTATCTTGAAATTTAATCTCTTTCCTGCAAGAGGGTGATTCAAGTCGACTGATACAATTCCTCCCTGAACTTCAGTTATTGTTGCAGGTACTTTTTCTCCTGTGGGAAGTCCTGCCTCAAATAGTAGTCCTGGAACAAGTTCTGCATCCTGGGGAAATACCTCTCTTGGTACTTTCTGAACCAGCGTTGGATCATGTTCTCCGTATGCCTCAGCTGGCAAAATACTGAATTGTTTTTCTTCATTTTCCTTCATTCCAAGTACTGCGTCATCAAATCCCTTTATTACTTGGCCTCCGCCAACTTGGAACTCTAACGGATTTCCATGTTCTGCTGAACTATCAAATACTGTTCCATCATCTAAGGTTCCTGTGTACTCTATCTTGACCTTGTCGCCAGTTTTTATGGTCAAGACTGGATCCTCCTTTTTTGTATATGAAAACTTGTTATCTGGTGATTTTCTGACTTCATACTTTTCTCATATGTGCATACTAGAAAAGTTCTTTGGTAAATTTCTAATAGAATTTTGGACTAGTCCTGCGGAGGAAATTGCTTTGTGAATTCCTCTGCAAATCTCTCATAGTGTTCTCTTGTCTTACCTAGTTCCTTGAGTTTTGTATCTTCCACATCTTGGAGACTTTTATTGACTTGCTCTACGTCATTTCTAAGGGCCATCTCTGCCATCTCAAATAATCTGTTATTTTCCTTCCACAAATGTTGTACAACATGATTGATGTATTCCTGCATATCAACTATCAACTGGGCGGCATCACCATTTTTCAAGTATGTTTTTGAAGAGGCTTCCATTCTTGTTGCTATCTTTCGTGTAACTTCATGTTCCATCAACATGACTGCGATAGGTCCTGAATTTCTTGGCATTCCCTTCTTTTCAAGCTCTGGGAATAGTGAATTTTCTTCTTTTCCATGATGGCAAACATCCGTGAAATTCATCGAAAAATCAATTACTTGGTTTAGAATTGGCTCTGGTATGGTAGTTCCAGATTTAAGTAATGGAATGGTAGACCACATTGATTTTAGTACTTTTTCAATTAAAGCATGATCTCGTCTTAATGATTCTGTTGACATGATGTGATCTACACGATCTAAGATTCCAATTTAAGTTTAATTTTTATCAAAATAACCACTTGGACCAATTAAATGTCAAAATTGCGCAATATTGTCATTTATTTCCGATCTTTGCAAAGGTTTTAAATTGCTAGATCCAAAATCTAGCAGTATGGGGGACTTGCGAAAGGATTATTCTATTGATCGGTTTGTAATCACATCTCCCGAAAATAACGTTATAATTGACTCAAAAAAATGTCCATACTGTCCAGGCAATGAATCCCTGACCAATCCATCAACACTTTCTCTTGTCGCAAAAGATGGAATGTTGCAAAGACTACAGGATACTGAAGATAACTATGTTCAAAATTGGTCCGTTAGAGTATTTGAAAGTAAAAATCCTATTGTTACTACTACATCAGAAAATTCCTATAGTGACAGACCGCTTTACAGTGAACCTGCTTATGGGTATCATTATGTTGTAGTTGCTTCAGAAAAACACAAGGATTCTCTTGCAAGCATATCAACTGAACAATGGTCCAATGTGCTTGTAGTAATACAAGACAGACTTAGGTGGTTATACACACAACGTGGTGTGACATATGTTTCAATATATGTAGACCATGGAAAAGAAGCAGGCGGTTCAACAACTCATGCACATCTCAATATTGTGACATTTTCAACTATTCCTCCTGTTATAGAACAAGAAGCAGAGGCTGCACATAAAATCCTCAATGAAAAAGGAATATGTCCAATGTGCCAAACTGTTGGTACTGAAACGGGAGGACCAAGACAGATACTTCAGACTGAAGGCTTTCTTGCTTTTTGTCCGTGGGCTCCATCACACCCGTATGAATTTTGGATTTATCCAAAAAAACACATAACAAGTTTTTCTAAAATAACTCAAAAAGAGATAAATGATTTGTCCCTTATTTTGCGTGCTACATTAGGTGGACTTGCAAATACGATGAAAAACTTGTCGTATAACATGGTCTTTCACCTCTCGCCTGAAAAGAAGAACAATAGACAGATTCATTGGCACATAGAGGTCTATCCTCAGGCTGACCCTTGGTCTGGACTCGAAAGAGGATATGGTGTATTTCTCAACAAGGTAACACCTGAAAAAGCTGCCGAAGAACTTGGTTCTGCTTGCAGAAAAGAACTTGCAAATCTTGTTGGAATAGTTTAGAGACAACCATTTGGTTTATTTATTGAACAAAGGGACGAATTACTGTGGCAATTGAGCGATGGGTAGCTGTTGCAAGTCTTGGCTTGTTTGTAATGTTTGTAGCTCAAATGATATCCATCAGTGTTTATCTTGCACATCCCTCTCATGATATTGATCCTTCTTCTGAAATACGCGAATTCATTTCTATTAGTGTGGCCCCCGCGTTAGTTTTAGCAGGATCATCTTTTGTACTAGCACGCAGATATGGCTCTAGACTTGTTGGTTCTCTAATAATAACTGGAGGACTGGTTACTATTGGCGGAATGTATTATGTCAACACTTTGATATCAAATATAGCGCCTGCATATGTTGTGCCAGAACTTACTGGTTCTCCAATGGCATTCGGACTGGCTTCTATTCCTGTAATTATCATTGGCGCACTATTGTTTAGAACAAAACCTATGCCAAAAAGAGATTACTTTTTTGACCGATAATCAAATCGCATTGAATTTGAATGTCGCTTAAATCCCATGTTTTCATAAAATGGAATTAACTCATCAGTACAATCAAGAATTGTTTTGTAACAGCCTTGTTTTTCGGCATATCTTAAAAGCGCAACTACTATTTGTTTCCCTACTCCTTTTCCCTGGAACTCTTTTCTTACTACTACGTCTTCAATGTGGCCCACTTTGCCTCCATCGTGGATAAATTTCTGTTCGATCAAAATGCTTGCAGAACCGATTATTTTTGAATTCTCTTCTGCAACATAGATTACTTGCTGAGGATTTTTTGAGATCTTGTCAAAAATTATACCTGTCTTTCTTGGTTTCATGTGGCTTGATTTTCTAAGTGAATCAAGAGAAAGTAAAAACCCATTGTGGATATCTTTTCTTTGTAATTTGCGTATCTTGATGGCCGTCATACTTTGGTCTAGATTCGGCCTAGTCGTGTGATGTAGTGTTGGTAAGCTCTTCGGTATGATGTCTTGTCTCCAATGTCTAAGAAGCCTTTCTTTATGTGGTATCCGCTTACCTTGTTTTTCTTTGCTATGGCATTTCGTATCACATCATCCATACCATATGGCTTGTTGGGAGGTATGAACTTGAATATGCCTGGCTCCATCACGTAGCAACCAATATTGATATTTCCTTTAACTTCTGGTTTTTCACGCCATGCCTTTACCCTATCCGATTTATCTGTCTCTATGAATCCATATTGTAATTTAGTTTTGTATTCAAATAATCCCATGGTAGCAAATGATTTTTTTCTGCGGTGACTTTCTATCATGCCTTTCAAATTGAAATCAAATATTGAATCTCCATATAGGCAAACAAAAGTGTCATCAATGAATTCTTCTGCGGTCTTTAGTTGACCTGCTGTGGCAAGAGGCCTATTTGCAACTGCATATTCAATTTTTACTCCAAATCTGCTACCGTCTTCAAAATAATCTTCGATTGTTTTTCTTAGGTAACTGACACAAAGAACAAACGAATCTACTCCTCCCTGTTTGACCCATTCTATGAGGTGCTCTAAAAGCGGCTTTTCTCCTAATGGTAACATTGCTTTTGGAAGAAATATTGTATATGGCTGAAGTCTTGTACCAAGACCTCCAGCTAAAATGACTGCTTTCACGTAAACCATTCTAGATTTCTGGTATTTATATTTGAAGTATGAATATACTATCTTACTAGCTTCAAAATTTTCCTTAGTACATCTTCTGGATCTTTTCCAAAAATTAGAATCATAGGTTCTTTTCCAAAATCACCCTTGTGAAATATGACATCTGGAGGTGTTTCCAATTTGGCAATGGCTGTCTTGATACCCCATGGCACTGTATTACCATCTCTCATTTTGTTCTCTTCTGGTTCTCTTTTCCTATCATATGATAAAATTTTCAATCCTTTTGCGATTGCTTTCTTTATTGTACTGTTATCATACTTCAAGTTCACACCAGATCTGATGGATGGAAATTTTTTTGCCACTTCTAATACTGCAGATGCTACATGTTTTGATCCGCCGTATTTGAGATGTCCAGCAACAGTTCCAAATTTTCCTGTCTTTACAATTCTTCCTTCTAACCCCATTATGTCTTTTAGAGACAGTGGATCTAATGTTGAATATACAAAATTTGTCTGACATTCTGGAATGTACTCATCAATGGAATTTATTGAACAAAATTTTGAAATAGCGTATGATAGTTGATTTTCAATTTCATCACTTTTTGTATGCATGGTGATTGCAAGTCCACTTCCAATCTTTATGGAGTGTTTAATTGACTCTATTGTAAAAAGACGTGCAGAATCTACAGCATCTGGCAATTTTTTTCCTCTTGCAATATTTACACATAAAGAAGCTGAGAAAGTACAACCACCGCCATGGTTTTCAAATTTTAGTCTATTGTGAGAAAAAACATGAAATCTCTTATTATCCAAGAGAATGTCGGTGACCTTGGAGCCTGAAAGAAAATGGCCTCCTTTTATTATTACATTTTTTGCCCCTAGTTTCTGAATTTTCTTTGCAGCCGTTTTCATGTCTTTTAATGATCTAATTTTATAGCCTGAAATCTTTTCAGCCTCTGTTACATTTGGGGTAATTATATACGAAAGAGGAATGAGAAGTTTTTTAAAATCTGGCAAAGCGTTTTCCATCTGAAGAACTCCGCCTGTTGTGGATTTGAATATGGGATCAAGTATTATTGGCTCTTTAATTTTTTCAAGTTCTGAGTGTATTGTTCTAATGGTTTGTTTGTCGTAAACCATTCCTATCTTTATAGCATCTATGTGAAAGTCTTCAAGAACTGATCTTATCTGACTTTTTACAAGTGATGGTATGACTGGTTTTACATCGAAAAATTTCTTTGTATTCTGACTTGTAATAGCCGTGATTACGCTAAGACCATATGCTCCAAATGCACTAAATGTCTTCATGTCTCCTTGTATGCCTGCACCTGAGGAAGGATCAGAGCCTGCAATGGATAGGATGTTCATGATATTTGGTTTAGAAACTCACGTTTAAATCCAATTACTGGCTAAAATTAGTAAATTGAGTACACAGATGAATGCAGCTCGAAGGGGCGTAGCCACCGACGAAATGAAAGCAGTTGCACATGATGAGGATGTGACATTAGATTGGCTTGTACCAAAAATTGCAAATGGCTCTATTATTATACCGCATAACAATTCCCGTCTACAAAAAATTCGTGTAGTTGGAATAGGAAAAGGCATGAAGACTAAGGTAAATGTAAACATTGGAAACTCTACATTAAACCAGAATCTTGAGGATGAAGTCAAGAAAGCAGAGATTGCAATTAAATATCATGCTGACACTATAATGGATCTTAGCGATGGAGGGGATGTGGGTGTGTTTAGAAGACGACTGCTTGAAGTTGCCCCAATTGCATTTGGAACAGTGCCTGTTTATGAGGCATATAACTATGGAGTGGAAAAACACAAGAATCCTCTTGATATTACAGAAGATGATTTTCTCAATGCTTTTGAACGTAATGTAAAAGATGGAGTTGATTATACTACAATTCATTCGGGAATTACAAAGGATATTGCAAAGCGTATTCTTGCAGTAAAAAGGCATGCTGGAATAGTCAGCAAGGGAGGTACTATCACAGCTGCATGGATGTTAAAGTATGACAAAGAAAATCCATACTATGAACACTTTGATTATCTTATAGAAATTGCAAGAAAATATGATGTCACTTTTAGTTTGGGTGATGCATTGAGGCCTGGATCTATTCTTGACTCTCATGATGAACTTCAGGTGCAGGAAATGATCAATATCTCACGACTTACTAAAATTGCACATGAAAAAGATGTACAAGTGATGGTTGAAGGACCTGGACATGTTCCACTCAACGAAGTTGCAGCTAATGTACGACTGGCAAAGTCTCTGATTGGTGAAGTGCCGTATTATGTATTGGGACCTCTGGTGACAGATATTGCGTCAGGACATGATCATATTGCAAGTGCTATTGGTGCAGCAATTTCTGCAAGTGAAGGTGTAGATCTACTGTGTTATCTTACTCCGGCTGAACATCTTGCATTGCCAACTGCAGAGGAGGTCAAGGCAGGGCTAATTGCATATAGAATTGCTGCACATGCTGGAGACCTTGTTAAACTACGAGATAAAGCCATCAAGTGGGATATGGAAATGACTGAGGCAAGACGAACTCTCAACTGGGAAAAACAAATTGCGTTATCAATTGATCCTGAGGAGGCATCTCGCATACATGCGCGAACTGGACAACTAAAAGGAAATACTGTTCCATGTACTATGTGTGGCGGTGCATGTGTCTACATTATGCTTCCACAACAACGATTTGCTAACACGGAAGTAGAAAAATTACAGCAAGCTGGATAGAACTTTTTCAAGACTGGGCACCGTTTGAAATTTTACAATCTCTGCAGGTGTTACCCATTGGTATTCTGAGTTTTCCCAATTCAGTTTTATTTTAGGTTCTTTTACTGCAAACAAAAATGGAAAGATGATCCATTCATGATTCTCATACTGTGGTGAGTCTGTTCTCATTTGTGATGCAGCTCGAATCAATGTAATCTGATTCTCCGCAATACTGGTCTCTTCATGTATCTCTTTTTTTGCTCTGTATAATGGATCCTCATTACCTTCTATGATGCCACTTATACCTGCCCAAAGCTCTTTCATTGATCTTACCTTGCTACTTCGTTTTAGAATGAGGTACTTGCCATTCTGAGTTAAAAAAGAAGTTACTATTTTAGTAGATTTCAATTATTTTTCTACAGCGTTTACCATTGTGACAAGCTTTTTGTATGATTCATCAAGATCAACATTTTTCGCTAATCTTTCCTTTGCACTTGAGATGTACTTTATCATCTCTTCAGTTTTATTCTCTTGGATTAAAATGAGCATTCTGCCTATGTCCTTCCAAAATTCCTCTGCATATCTTCTTATTTCTGGATTTGAGATTATTGTTTCAATAAGCTCTTGTGGTTCTGTCATTATTCCAGTAGTAAGGTATTTTTGGGCCTTGAAAGTTGTTCCGGCCATCTTTTCAACTAGTGAGAAATTTTCCTCCTTTGCAAATATGTTGGCAAGTGCCAAGTTTACTAGATGTGGCATTCCTAACACCATTGCTATTTTTTTGTCGTGTTCTGTTGCATCTATCTGGACGAAATTTGCCTCTTCAAACAATGATTTTGTTACAGCCATCTCTTTTTTTGCATCTCGAATTGGAATTGATATTATGTTTTGTCCTTTCAGCCTCTTAGTTCCGGGGCCAAACATTGGGTGAATGCATATTGGGTTTACCTTATCTGGTATTTTAGAGAGAGCTGCGGCAGTCTTTGTTTTGAGCGAAGAAATGTCTATCAAGTAAGAATCACGTTTCATCTCTTTTGCTATGAGTCGTATGGTTTCAGGTGTGCGTTTTACTGGTATGCACAAAATAACATAATCAGCTGTTAAGATGGCTCCTACCAGAGATTGTGCTTTTGTAACTGCCTTGTTCAAAATCTCTTTTTCAGAGTCATATCCTATTATTTCAAAATCTTTTTCAAGGAAATACTTTGAGAACCATTTTCCCATCTGGCCCTCTGCCCCAATTATTGCAATCTTTTTTTTCATTATTTGCTTTTCAACCTGTCCTCTATTATTTGCATTCCCTGATTAAGTGTATCTTCTGGCTGACAGGCTGATATTCTGACAAATCCTTGATAGTTTCCAAACCCCTCTCCTGGTGCTATTGCTACACCTATGTCTAAAAGCTTATTTGTAAAATCTACTGAATCAAAATTTTCCTGTCTTATTTTGGCAAACAAGTACATGGCACCATCTGGCTCAACAAAGTCTAATTGCATAGTTTTTGCCTTTTTCAATATGGTCTCTAGTCTGTTTTTGATGGTTTTAGTATTATCGGTTGTATCTGCCGTTAATGCTTTCATGGCAACATATTGAATGGGTTCTGATACATTTGTTAATGCAAGAGCTTGAAGTTTTGACATTTTTTCTATTATTTCGGGGCTTGATACTGCGTAACCGATTCTAAAGCCTGTCATGGCATGTGACTTTGAAAATGACTGTGTTATTACAGATCTGTTGTATCGATAAGTGAGTATGCTTTTCCAGGGCTTGTTTGCATATGATGAATAAATCTCATCGCTTAGTACATACAAGTTATTTTTCATTGCTAGTTCCATTATCTGGTCTTGTAGATTTGCTAGAAGGATTTTGCCTGTTGGATTGTTTGGATAGTTAAGAACTAGCATCTTGGTATTTTCATTTATTACTTTTTTGATATCTTCTATTTTTGGCTCCCATTTGTTTTCAAGTGTAGTGTGTATTGTCCTAACCTTGACTCCTGAATTAAGGGCATTGTCTCGATATGCTGGCCAAGCTGGTTCTATTACTATTATCTCATTTCCGGGGCTAAGCAGACTAGAAATTGCAAGAAATACTGAAAAGCGTGCTCCCGGCGTTACTAAAATATTCTGGGCTGATGTTTCAGTTTCAAATTTTTCTGTAACATATTTTGCTAATGCTTCTCTAAAATCTGGCATTCCTTTTGAATCTCCATATTTTGTATAGCCTTTGTTGTAGACTTCTGCTAGTGCACTGTTGACAATTTGTGGCGGAAGAAAATCAGGTTCGCCTACTTCCATGTGGATTATTTTTTTTCCTTCTTTTTCTAATTTTTTGGCTTTTAAAAATACAGACAAGTGTGTTTGTTTACCTTCAGATTGGATCTTGACAGATTCATTTAATAGAAAATTTAGCATTATCATAGCTGCCTTTTCATCAAGTTCTATCTCTCTGCATAAAGTTAGAACGCTTGCACGTAGTTGGTTTTCTCTTTCCTCATTTGTAACGCCAATGCCAAGATTATTTTTTAAATTTCCAATTTCTTTTGCTATCTCATTTCTTTCCTTGAGTAATCTTAGGATGTCAAATGTTATCTTGTCTATCTTATCACGCAGTTTATTGATATCTGACATTTCTTACCTAATGACCGCTGGGATAAAACCTGCTCTGATTGCATGGTCTGCAAGTACAACTGATACCAGCGAGTCCACTACTGGAGGTGCGCGAGGAACTACGCATGGATCATGTCTTCCCTGAACTATGAGGGAGGCAGGTTTCTTTGTCTGAAGATCAACAGTTCGCTGTTTTTTTGATATTGATGATGCCGGCTTGAATGCCACTCGTAAGACTATGGGCATGCCTGTAGATATGCCACCTAGTATTCCTCCGGCATTGTTTGTTTTAGTTTGAATCTTTCCATTTCTAATTAAAAATTCATCATTGTTTTCGGAACCGTGTAGAGTAGATCCATGAAAACCAGAACCAAATTCCACTCCCTTCACAGCTGGAATTGAAAAAAGAGCTTTACTCAGATCTGATTCTAATGATCCAAAAATTGGCTCACCAAGTCCCACTGGCAAATTTACAGTTAACGATTCAATAATGCCACCAATGGAGTCTCCTTTTCGTCTTGCTGCAAGAATTGCTTCACGCATCTTGGCTGCAATTTTTGGATCTGGACACCTCACTTCATTATTGTATACTGCATTTTTCATTTTCATCATTGCGGGGTCTTTCATTTTCACATTTCCAACCTGGCATGTATACGAAAAAGTTTCAATTCCCAAAGTTTTTGAAAGTAGTTTTCTTGCTATAGCCCCTGCCATTACAAATGTAGCTGTCAGTCTTCCAGAAAACCTTCCGCCTCCTCTGATGTCGTTGAATCCTTTGTACTTGATAAATGCAGGATAATCAGAATGTCCTGGTCGTGGTTTCATGGTGAGATTGTCATAATCTTTTGAACGCTGATCCTTATTCCAAATGATCATGGTGATTGGTGCTCCTGTAGTGTGCCCTTTGTAGACTCCTGAAAGAATCTCTACTTTGTCATCTTCTTTTCTTTGTGTAGTGACAATGGACTGGCCAGGTTTGCGTAAATCTAGCATTATTTGAATGTCTTTTTCTTCAATTTCTAATCCTGCTGGACAGCCGTCTACTGTTGCACCTATGCATCTACCATGACTTTCACCAAAACTTGTAAAAACAAAACGCTGTCCTATGCTGCTTGAAGACATGATAAAATTTTCTTTTACGTGTTTATAATCCTTCTAGGAATTAGGGGCCTTTTTACATGCAATTGTTTGAAAATTCAAACTATGATATTTGCACCAATCTTCTTCATGTCTTCTACAAATGTTGGATATGAGACATCAACAGAATCGGGATCAGTGACAGTACAATTTCCAACAAACATGCCTGCTATGGCAAATGCCATGAATAGTCTGTGATCCTCTGAAGACTCTAACTCTGCACTCTTTAGAACTTTTGGTGATTCTAAAATTAATCCGTCATCCTTCTCTGTTATGTCAATTCCAATCTTTGCAAGCTCTTTTGCCAAAATTGCTATTCTATCTGTTTCCTTGAATCGTGCATGTTTTACGTTGTAAATCTCAATTGGTTTTGATGTTTTCAGAGCCAGAATTGCCATTGGTGGAAGTAAATCTGGATTATTTGAGAGATCAAATCTTCCCCCATTGAGAAGTTTTGGAGAAGTCACTGTTATTTTTTTTCCTATGTTTACTTTCACTCCGAGTTTTTCCAAGTATGTTAGTATTTCTCTATCTCCTTGTGGTAGATCTCCAAGAGATGCATCAATTGACATGTCTTCTCCTAAAAGTACTGCAGCAGAAAGTAAGAGTGCCATGCTTGAAAAATCTGAAGGAACTACAAAATCTGCTGATTTGTATTCTTGGTTTGGTACATTGTATTTTTTGTATGGGGATACTACATCCACTGTAACACCGAACTTTTTCATTGTAGCGATGGTGGAATCAAGATATGGCTTTGATACTAGGTCTCCGTCTATTTCTAATGTTATACCCTTTTTCATTTTTGGGCCTGAGATTAAGAGTGCAGAAATAAACTGGCTTGAGATTGAGCCTGAGATGTGGGTGGTCCCTCCAACTGCTCTACCTTTTACAGTGACTGGTGGCTTGCCATCTGATGATGTACACTGTACTCCAAGTTGTTTTAGGGCATCAAGCAGTGGCTGCATTGGCCTTTTTTTCAGGCTGGCATCACCAGTAAGTGTTATCCTTTTGTCAGAAAGAGAAGCAATTGCAGTTGAAATTCTAATTGTGGTACCTGAATTTGATGCATCAATTTCTAAAATCTGCGGAATTATATTTCCATTGCTTTCAATTGTTACAGTGGAACCATTGGTTTCTATTTTGGCACCAAATGCCTTACATGCATCAACTGTTGCAAGTGTGTCTCTGGAAAGTAAAACGTTTCGTAATGTACTTTTTCCATCCGACAGTGCAGCAAGAAAAATGGCACGATGTGAATAACTCTTGTTTGGGGGACATGATATTGTTCCCATTAGGGTGGATTTGTCTACCTTACACTTCATGGACTTCGGCCTTTTTGTTGTTTATTGGTGAAACAATCATGCTTCCTTCTAAGGATGAAAATACCTTTTTTACGCTTGATATTTTGTCATTTTTTACCACTGCTGCTATTGAGGGACCATTGCCTGACACTGATGCCCCAAGTGATCCACTGTCTAGTAGATCAGTTATAATTTTTGAATCAGATCCTAGGATGGCAGATGTTGCAAGACCATTAAGCGTCATGGCATTCCAATAATCTGACTTGTTGGCAAGATCCCATGCCTGTGAAAAAACCCAGTTTAGGATCTTTAGTTTTTTTACATTGCCTCTTCTTCTAGACTTTGGAATGAAGATTATTGCGGTCAAGTCTTCTGGTGCCTTTTCTGATTTTATGATTTTTATGTTAGAGTTGTCTGTCACGACAAAACCTCCAAAGTAACAGGCACATGCATCATCAAAAGCACCTGTTATGCTCACCTTGGATTTAATTGATGCATGAACGCCATCTCTGAGAATTTCAAGATCAGTTGCTTTGGGCCTGAATAATTTTGCACATGCAAGTGATATGACTGACGAAATTGCACTTGAGCTCTTAAGTCCATATCCTGAAGGAATTTCTGATTTTACAAAAATTGTTATCTTATTTTTCTCAAGTTCTGGTTTTGGAACTGATGTTTCAACAACATTTCGTATTAATCTAGAACTAAGGTTAGACTCTTTATTTTCAAATATTATGCCTCTACCAGGTTGGGTTTGAACGGTTGCCTCTATTCCTAGTGATATTCCAAGTGTTGCACCCTTGCCTGTTGCAATGGCATTTACAATGGATACTGCACCATGCATACTTGCTTTTACTTGATTCATCTCTAAAATCTCCCAAGCAGGGTCAATTTCATAGCTTCGTATGGAGCTTGTTTACCGGTCCAAATCTCAAATGACTTCATTGCTTGAGCAAGAAGCATTTCCCACCCATATATGATGGTCGCACCTTGAATCTTTGACTGTTCAATCAAAGGAGTTTCTACTGGTACGTATACAATGTCGTAAACTATGGAATCTTTGGTGATGTTTCTTGTGGATATTGGACATCCAACTCCCTTTAGCCCGACTGATGTAGCATTTACCACAAACTTGTATTTGTTGGCAACTTCTCCTGCTGACTGAAGATCAAGATAATCTGATTCTAATCCAATACTTTGAGCAAATCTGATCAACTCTTCTGCTCTTTCGCGAGTTCTGTTTGCAATGGTAATTTTATGGGCCTTTTCCTTGCTGAATCCAGCTATGATGGCACGTGCGGCACCTCCTGCACCAATTAGTAAAACATCTGAGCCATTGGAATCGATATTTCTCTTTTTTATAGGATCTAAAAATCCGTCAATATCGGTGTTGTACCCCTTAAGATGTCCATTCTCATTGACTACTGTATTTGTGGCTCCTGCCATCTTGCATTCATTGTCTGGTTCATCCAGAAACTTCATCATGTCAACTTTGTGGGGAATTGTCACATTGAATCCTGCAATGTTTATTTTTTTAAGTGCCTCAATTTCATATTCCAATTCTCCCTTTGGAATTCTGTATGCAATATACGTACAATCAAGACCCAAAAATAAAAAAGCTGTATTATGAAGTGCAGGTGAAAATGAATGATCTATTGGGTCTCCTATGACTGCATAGGTTTTGGT
The DNA here is from genome assembly GCA_025451075.1 of Nitrosotalea sp. GTDB lineage: Archaea > Thermoproteota > Nitrososphaeria > Nitrososphaerales > Nitrosopumilaceae > Nitrosotalea. Next base: position 22,292 of record JANWLA010000030.1, read on the forward strand.
CATTATTTTCTACTTGACGAATCGTGATTTAAGCGATTAGGGGAGACATTCAAATATTTATCTGTGGGATTTTAAACTCCATACCTATCGTTTTGAGAATAAATTTTCTTGAGCCTTGAGCCACATTTTGGACATGAAGGATCTTGATGTATGGTTGCACAATCAAGACAAACAAAATTGCCCTTGGACGTCCTAGTTGAATTGTATTGGTATACTATGATGAATGCTAGTGCTGCAACCCAGACAAGTATCAAAAATAGTACCAGTCTGAACATGGCAAAAAGTACTGTTACTATTGTAGCCAAAATTATGACATTTCGTGGTACGTTGTTCTGGGATACTTTGGGGTTCACAAATATGCTTACGTGTTTCTTTTATAATAAGGGTACCTCACATTTGTCTGAATTAGAGATGAATTAATTAATGCAAAGCGTTTGATGAAAGCATTGAAAGACAAGGATGATTTTGCTAGTCTACTTGATGAATGTATCAAGATATTGGATGACAACGTCAGCGTTTTAAATGATATCGAGTATTCTGCAGAGGCTGAAAAAGAAGATGCTGTCATAACTGATTTGACCAAAAATGACCTTGTTAATATGGCTCACGAAGTTGCTGATTCATCTAGAATCAAACGGGCAGAATCATATTTTGTAAAAAGATTTTTTGAACCAAAATTAGACTGATTTAATCTGCCTGGAATGATTTTTTATTAGTTGTAATTTTAATTTTTATCTTCCAAAGACAATATGCTTTTCATTTCCTTGAGGCTGAATTGACCTGGTGCCACTGGCTTACCCAGTGATACATACGTGTATGGGCTTCCAAGCTTTGTGCACAATATCCTTGACATTCTGCCATGATCTCCCATGGCAAAAGAAATTAAGTTGACCTTTCTTGTATGGATCTTGTAAAGAGACAAGATACGTATTGTATCACAAATTGTCTTTGCGGTGGTGACAATTTTGATATTGTTTGAATATTTGGACATTTTTTTGAACATTGATTTTAAAGTCTGCTCGTTTGGCGTCTTTGAAAAATCGTGCCATGATACCAATGTTCTAGTTTTTCTACTTTTGAGATATTTTACCAATTCTTTATTTTTCTTTAGTGTGTTGTACTCTACATCTAGAAGATGTGGCTCAAATTCCGCAATGAGTTTCAATATTGAAATTCTTTCCTTTTCACTACCGATGAATTTCCCACCTTCTGTGGTGGGACGTAATGTACACACGCATCTCTTGAGATGTTTTTTGACTAGAGTTAAACAAAAAGGAATTTGATTTGGTTTTAAAAAATCTAACCTCAGTTCTGCATACTCGGACTTGGCAAGTGCATCCTTCAAATCCCTAGATATCTTTGTAGGGTTGGACGCTGCAATTGTTACGCAGACCTTGGTTGCCATGTGTTTTTTGTATTTACTTGGTTGAATTGGTTGGTGTTATGGTTTGTTCGCCACAGTACATCCATCCTCTCAATTCATTACATTTGTTAGGATCACGTTGTGCAACATGAAGAGTTTGCTTCATCTTGGCCCAACTATCTGGTGAACATAAGCTTTCTCCACAAATGTGTTGTCCTCCTGGAAACCTATCTGTTTTTTGAGAGAATCTATCGTACACTGAACTTGGTGTTAGTGCATTTACAGCAGGTAATGTTGCTGCAAAAACCATTATGGTTGACAATGCTAATGCGACCAAACCGATCTTAATTTGTTGGTTGGACATTATGTGAATCTACATTTCACTAGTATATTTAGATTAGCATCGATTTATCCACAGTAAAATAATGTGATTGTAAATATTATCTGTCAAATCATATGATGAACTGATCCTTGCAATCTATGAAATCGTCTGACTGCGAATCGTTCGTACTTTATAATTTGGCCTACCTATAGAATGCATGTACTGTGGCTGGTGAAACCTGATAATGGAAGAAACTTTTATGAAACGATCATTTCTAGAGGTTATCTATGAGTTCAGATACACAACACGACACAAAAGATACCGTCTTCATCGGAAAAAAGCCCATCATGGCATACGTAACATCTGCGCTCATCCAATTGGCTAACAATCCAAAGGTCTCAATAAAGGCAAGAGGACTTAGCATAGGTAGGGCCGTAGATGTTGCACAAATAATTGCACGAAGGACTGATAACTCCGGGTATTCTATAGGACAAATCAAAATAGGATCGGAACAACTTCAATCATTAGATGGAAGATCAAGAAATGTATCCACTATAGAAATAGAAGTAACAAAAAATGCATGATTGTCTAAAACATGTTCAAACTACATGTTTTAGGTGATTTTCTTTGATTTAATTTCAAACTGGAATTTTTTCAATTTTTACAACTGTTAAATATCAAAATGATTGAGGAAAGTAATGTGGAAACCAAACTCCATTGTTGTATCTAATTCCAAGGATCTCTCTGAGTTACCAGAAAATAAAATTGCATTAACAGTGACATCTCCACCTTATCATAATGCAATAAACTACCAAGAACATCAGGATACTGAAAAGTGGTATCGCGGAACAGTTGAGATCTCACTTGAGGACTGGCTTGAAGAGATGCGTAAGGTTTTCTCTGAAGTCTATCGTGTAACCAAGCCTGGTGGATTTTGCTGTATTGTAATAGGAAATGAAATCATTGAAGGAAAAACCAAACTTCCCCTTCCTGCATTATTGCTTGTGGAATTGACAAAAAAAGAGATTGGTTGGAGTTTTTTTGAGGAAATAATTTGGAATAAAGTTACTGGAGGAAAAAAAAGATTCAGAGTTACAGTCCAGCATCCGTATCCCACATATTATTATCCAAATATCATGCACGAACAGATTATAATTCTAAGAAAGATGCCATTTCACAACTTTAAGGATAAGAAAAGCAAACTGGTCCTTGATAATTTGATGAAAAAAGAAGTTGCAAACTCTGTATGGCATATAGCTCCCATGCCTCCAAGTTACAGAAAATTCCATCCTGCCGCATTTCCCGAAGAGATACCTTATCGATTAATTCAACTCTATAGCAATGTCGGTGATCTTGTACTTGATCCATTTGTTGGAAGTGGCCAAACTACGAAGATGGCAAGATTTCTTCGCCGAAAATACTTTGGAATTGACAAATCGGCAAAATATGTTAAAATTGCTCAGAAAAGAACCTTGGAGTCCCCATCTCTTCGTAAGATGCAGCTTGTCCCTAACTGGAAAAAACCCGAACCGCTGTAAACCCATTATTGGCAGTCTAACTAAATAGGAAAGGTTATCTATTAAGAATCAAGATTTCTCATATGGTTACTTCTAACAGCAAGTCGTATTTTCGAATTGTTGAAAAAAGTCACAGAAAATACACTGCTGCATTAAAACATGCCAGATCCAGACAATCCATGATGAATCTATACTGGAGGCATAAGCGAGAGCATGAATCTCTTTTGAAAAAACATCTCAAAGACGAGATGGCTGAAATAATCCAGCTAAAAAAGAAGTTCGAATAACATATCTTTTTTATTTTTAAAAAGTTTTGTTAGTGTGTAACTTGCAAATACGATATGTGATAAAATGATTATTATTCAAATGACTTGAGCCACATGGCTGCGACGCTCTTGTCCAAACCTTTACCACTTGAAGAAATTTTTGATTTGTTTTCAATGTGTTGTGGTGTGTTAATGTGTGATTCCACTTCGTTTTCATTTATCTCTGTGGAACATATGTTGCAAAGAAGGCTCAATGGATGTTATTGTTTTGTATCCGTATAATAATTTTACAAATTTTTCATATGTGGCAGGTTCTATTTTTCTACGATATACTCATCATCTACTTCCATGCCAAAATGTCTTCCAGTTGCTGGCTTGGAATATGCAAGAACAATGTCTCCTTTCTTCAAGTGTGTGACTGAAACAAGGTGGCCATTTGGACGCACAAACCTGATGGTTTCAGCATTTTGTGCAATTATTCCTCCTACTTCATCTCCAATCTGTGCTTTTATCATCAACATTGGTCTGCTTTCTATTTTTGAGCGACCAACCGTGGCTCTTCTTGCTTTGCCATGTGAATTGATGACAAGAACTTCTGAACCAGTTTCTAGTTCAGATAAATAATTTGTAGTTCCATCTGGAGACAAGGTGTAGCAATGTACTGCGCCCGCATTTACCCTAAAAGGCCTTGGAGATGTAAATGATGAACCAACTGATTCATTGTGAACCAGGAAAAGAAAATTGGATCTACTTCCAATCAGCATTCCCTCACCTCTTCCTAGTATTGATGCAGTATCTACACAAACACGCTCTCCATTTCCTACTTCTTTTATCTCTAAAATCTTGGCAGGTCTGAGATCAAAGTTTTTTGTTCCAAGGTATACTAGTGTCTCTTTTACTTCATTTATGGAATTGGTTGAGAATATGACTCCATCCACACCAATCTCTAATATTGAAAACATCTTGCGTACTTCGTCTGGAGTGTTTGCTATTGCAAATATCTCAGTGTGAATCTTGTGTAGTTTTGCTATTATGTTCTCAAGTGGAATTATTTTCCAGTCTTTTACCTCTATTATGACAAAATCAAGTCCTGCTTTTGCAAACTGGAGTATCTTTTCAATGTCTGCATTTGAAAGAACCTTGAACTTCATACCTATCTTTTTGCCTTTGATCTTGGCTACTTTGTCAACTATGACATAATCTGCATTTGTTGAAGTGTGAATTGTAGACATTTTTGATTTGATTCCTTTAAGATCAGCAGGATCTAGACTTACAATCTTGATTCCATCTTTTTCTATCTCAGACAAGAATTTGCCAAGCTGGCCCCTTGAAATTTTTGGGGCAATAATTAATTCTCTATTTTTGCTCAAGATATTTCGCTGCTTCCTTTGCGGTTTCTTTTCTAAATATTATTGCAGAAAGAGCATGAGTCATCTTGCCTGGATCCTTGTGTTCGAAAATGTTTCTTCCATATGTCACTCCCTTGGCTCCTGCCTCCATAGCTTCTTCAGTCATCTCTAATACGTCCTTGTCTGTCTTTGCCTTTGGACCGCCTGCTATGACAACAGGTACTGGAGTGCTCTTGACTATTTTTTTAAATGAATCAATATCTCCAGTGTAAAGTGTTTTTACAATGTCTGCACCGCACTCGGCTCCGATCCTTGCAACATGACCTACTATCTCTGGATCATGTGGATTTTTGATATTTTCACCTCTGGGGTACATCATTGCTAAAAGGGGCATGCTCCATTTATGACAGTCATCAGCAATTCTGCCAAGCTGTTCTATCATTTCCGGTTCCTCTTTTCCTCCTATGTTAATGTGAAGTGAAACTCCATCTGCACCCAATCGTAATGCTTCCTCAACTGACCCTGTCAACATCTTTCTGTTTGGGGATACTGACAAGGAAGTACTGCCTGAAAAATGCACAATCAATCCAATCTTGGTTGGTTTTGGTAAATTCTTTAGAATTCCTTTGTTGATTATGACTGATGAAAGACCAAAGTGTTGACAATTGTAAATTAAAGCATAAGGATCCTCTATTCCTTTTAGCGGACCACTTGATATTCCATGATCCATGGGTATGCAAAGCATTTTGCCGTTACGCAGAATACGATTCATTCGAATCTGGTGGCCTGTTACCATTGGTGTTAATCGCTGATGTGCCCTACTTAAAAATAGCGGGAAAATGTGACAGATTTTACAATTCAGACAACTGTAAAAAATCATAATCAAAACAAGATGTACCTCAAAGATTTTTTGAAATTAATTTTTAATATTTCTCCAAAACTTGCTTTGACTGATGTATTGTGGAAATGTGAGGGTTATTTTGTTCTCAAACGATTAAATACGCTAAAGGGAAAACACAGTCAATTGAGCCAGCTAACAGCACAACTTCATAGCTCTGAAATTGGTGATATCTTAGAGAATTCTCTTGGTGGTAAAAGACCTGAACTTGAAGAATGTAAAAGACTACTAGATTCTGATGATGTCCATCTGATGGGACTTGTTGCAGGATATCTGACAAGAAAGAAGTTTGGACGACGCTCTTCTTTTGTAAATAATATGATTCTAAATTATACCAACGTGTGTATCACTGATTGCAAGTTTTGTGCATTTTACAGACCTCCAGGTCATGACGAGTCTTATACTGTTACACTTGACAAGATAGAATCCCGGGTAAAAGCAGCTTGGGAAATGTTTGGCATAACACAGGTAATGTTTCAGGGAGGGCACAATCCATCACTTAAGATTGAATATTTCGAAGATGCGTTTCGATTGATAAGAAAGAAATTTCCAAAGGTTGGAATTCATGGTCTATCAGCTTCTGAAGTTGACATGATCTCAAAAGTTGAGCATACAAATACAAAAGAAGTTTTATCAAGACTCAAGGAAGCCGGAATGCAGTCAATTCCTGGTGCTGGTGCGGAAATTCTGGTCGATGAGGTAAAACAAATCATCAGCCCAAAAAAGATCTCCAGTAACACTTGGCTTAGAATAATGGAAGAAGCTCACGGTCTTGGAATTCCGGCATCTGCTACCATGATGTATGGTCATGTGGAAACTAGAGATGATGTGGCAGAACACTTTATGAAAATTGCAAGACTTCAGGAAAAGACAAATGGTTTCATGGCGTTTATTCCATGGAGTTTTGAGCCAAATAATACATTGATGCAAAAACAGGAGACTGTGAAATATCCTGCAGGAGGAACACAACTCTTGAAGATGATTGCAATATCCCGAATAATGTACAACGATTTGATTCCTCATATCCAGTCTTCTTGGCTTACAAATGGTGTTGCCATGGCACAGATGGCCTTACAATATGGTGCTGATGATTTTGGTGGCACACTTCTTGGAGAGGAAGTGGTATCTTGCACCGGCGCACGTTCCACTGAGCTTACTGGTGAAAAAATAATCCAGGCAGTAAAACAAATTGGATATGAAGTTGAAGAACGCGATAACTTCTATAATATTGTAAGAACCTGCTAGATGCCGTAACTAGACCATTTAGAATCTACCATCTTCTTTGTGGCTTCGTCCGATTTTACAAGTTCTTGAATCTCTCTCTGATATCCTTCTTCCCTTGTCTTCTGCGTTGCATCTATTCCAAGCTTAGATCCCAAATTTACAAACGGCGAAGCAGGATCAAGAGTATCTGTTGGTGTGTTGTTAATTATTATGGTATCTCTTGCAGCGTCTGATCTTGTAGTGATTGCCCAGATTACATCGTTCAAATCATGTACATTGACATCCTCATCTACAACTACAAAGAACTTGGTCAGTGAAAGCTGGCCCATTCCCCATAATCCCATCATAACTTTTTTGGCTTGTCCCGGATATCTTTTCTTGATTGAAATTATTGCCATGCCTTGGAACCATCCAGAAGCTGGCATTGAAAAATCCACAACCTCTGGATGAAACATCTTGATGAGCGGCAAAAATGAGCGCTCAATTACTTTGCCAATATATGCATCCTCTAGGATTGGTTTTCCCACTATGGTTGTAAGATAAATTGGTTTTTGTCTTCGCATGATCCCAGTCAATGTAAATACGGGATATGGCTCAGGCGGTGTGTAGTATCCAGTGTGGTCTCCAAATGGTCCCTCCATTCTGATATCTGATGGGTCCACATATCCTTCTAGTACAATTTCAGCATTAGCTGGAACCTCAAGGTCTACAGTTCTGCATTTCACTGTCTTGATTCCTGTCTTTCTTGTAATTCCTGCAAATACATACTTGTCAAGCCCCTCAGGTACAGGAGCCACAGCGGAAAATACTGTTGCTGGATCAGCACCAATTATTATTGCAGCCTCTATCTTACTTCCGACATCTTTTTTTATGTCATAATGATGTGCGCCGCGCTTGTGTTTCTGCCAGTGCATGAATGCATGGGTGCTGTCTATAATCTGCATCCTGTATACTCCAAGATTTCTTACACCCGTCTCTGGATGTTTTGTTGCAATCAATCCAAATGTGATAAATTTGCCAGCGTCTTTTGGCCATGTTTTAAGAATTGGAATCTTGTCAAATGAAGGAACATCATCTATTACTTCTGTGACAGGGCCACTTTTTTGCAACTTTGGTGCAATGTCTGTCATCTTTGAGAGTTCTGGAAGTTTTCTTAGCTTGTCAAAAATTCCAGTTGGCATCTCCATTCTTGTCATGTCAACGATTCTCTGACCGATTTCAGTAAAGTCCTGCATCTCCAATCCAATTTCAAGTCGCCTGAGGGAACCAAAGGCATTTGCAAGTATTGGCATGTCATAATTTTTTACATTTTCAAAAAGTACTGCAGGACCATTAGAATACATCACTCTGCTGAGAATTTCTGAAATCTCTAAATTTGCATCCACTGAAGTTTTTATTCTTTTGAGCTCTCCAGCTTTTTCTAACTTTTCAACAAACTCTGCTATGTCTTCAATAGGCACACATTTACTGGATTTGTATATTGTATAAGCTTAACTAGAATTTCACCTGATATCTTTCAAAAAAATATACGACAAGAGGACTTTAATTATCCTGTAGGGAAAATGCCATCAGTTGGCTGAACAAAAGTGCCCAGTCTGTGGAGGTCAGGGAAAAATCGTTCTTCTTGATACGCAATGCTCTTTTTGTAATGGAACTGGAGAGTATTCAAAGACTGCAGACAGCTACATGAAGTCGCATATCTGTCAATGCATATTTCTTGACAGAATAACTTGTCCACTATGTGGAAAAAGATGTCACCATGATACTCCAAACAAACCAAAGGTCTTGATTAGTCCTATCTAGAAAATTGGTGGAAGTTCATTCTTCTTATCATGTCCACCAGAACCAAATCTGCAATAGAAGCACTGGTCTGACTGCATGTACTTGAGTTGTTCAATCTTGATTGCCCCTATCTTGAGTGCAATCTTTGTCAAAATCCTATATTTTAGAGGCATGGAAGGAATTACCTCTTTTAGGTACACATTGTAATGATCTGGGCAAAACTTGAGTGTAATGTTGCTTGGCTCCTTTGAAGTCTGGCTGACAGTCTTTGCAACTCCGATCTGCTCACGTATGTATTCATGTTTTGGACATGGGCAGTTTCTTCCTCCTGGGTGTTCATATGCAGGAGTATTTTTCCAATCAAAGCCAGGGTACTCTTTTTCAAAGTCGTCCAATGCCTAAAAGATGGCTTTGCTTCTTATAAAACTTCTACGAATTTGGCCAAACCTGGGCTTGATCAAAATGTAAATAAACTGCCATATCTCACAACTACTACATGTCTAAAGAAGCACCGCCAAAAAAAACACGTTCTATTAAAAAAGTTGCAGAAGGATCTACTAATACTGCCGAACTAGAGGCAAAGATAGCAGAGCTTGAAGCAAAGCTTGCTAATTTATCATCTCAGGTAAAACCATCTGAAGCAAAACCTGCACAAACTTCACCGCCGCCAAAACCACAACCAAGACCGGCAGCATCAGGTCCAACTCATGGTACACTTCCAGCAGGAATGAAACCAGCAGAAGCACCAAAACCTGAGCCAAAACCACAACCAAGACCGGCAGCATCAGGTCCAACTCATGGTACACTTCCAGCAGGAATGAAACCAGCACCAAAACCAGAAGCAGCACCAGAACCAGCAACTAGTGCACATGAACCATTGGTCG
>JANWLA010000031.1 GCA_025451075.1 Nitrosotalea sp.
GCAATTACAAAAGGAAAAGGTATCGAAGGTCCAATCACAAGATGGGGTGTCAAGAAGAAACAACACAAGTCAAGAAAAAGTGTCAGAGCTTTGGGTACACTAGGTCCAATCAGTCCTGCAACAATCATGTACACTGTCCCAAGAGCAGGACAAAGAGGATTCCATCAAAGAACACAATACAACAGCAGAATAATGATAGTAAGCAATACTGCAAATGAAGAATTAAAAATTAATCCAGCAGGTGGTTACAAACACTTTGGTCTAGTACAAGGCGATTACATTGTCATACGTGGTTCAATTCCAGGAACTTATCGAAGACTTGTAAAACTTCGTGCTCCTGTCAGACCAAAATTATCAAAGGTCACACAACCAAAAATATTAGAGGTAATGATTAACAAATGAAAGTTCCAGTCTTCACTACCACAGGTACAAAAGATGGTGACATTGAACTGCCTCTAGTATTTTCAACTCCAGTTAGAAATGAATTAATCCACAAGGCATACGTCCACTTGGAATCACATGCTTTCCAAAGACAGGGTAGATATCCAAACGCAGGTATGGATGTAGTTGCAGAATCAAACAGCCCTCCAACAGGTCACCACCAAGCAAGAGTTGCAAGAATGGCAGGCGGTGGAGGTGGAAGACAAGGCCAAGCTGGTGGAGTTGCAATGACACGTAAAGGAAGACAGGCACATCCTCCGACATCCGAGCGAGTCATACACAAAATGCTAAACAAGAAAGAAAACCGTCTTGCACTGTGTTCTGCATTGGCAGCAACAACATCGTCTGCTCTTGTAAAACTCAGAGGCCACAAAGTAGACAAGATTGAATCATTTCCAGTTGTAGTATCAGATCAGATTGAATCAATACACAAATCAAAAGAATTGGCCAAAATTTTTGACGCATTGAATTTATCCCAAGACGTGGAAAGACTGCGAAGCAGACTAAAAGGTCGCTCTGGAAAACCTCTCCTTCGAGGAAGACAAACCAAAGTGGGAAAAAGTGTCTTGCTTGTAGTAAAAGATTCCAAGAGTCTTTCAAAGGCAGCACATTCGCTTTTAGGCGTAGACGTGGTTGATGCAAAAAATCTTAGCGTTCTTGATTTGGCTCCAGGTGCAAGACCTGTCCGATTGACAGTATTTACAAAAGGTGCAATTGAAGAGATTGCAAAAATAAAATCTCCACATCTTGAAATCATGGTGAGTACAAAATGAATATTGAAGAAGCAAACCACATCATTCTAAAACCGTACATTACTGAAAAGACATTTGCACTAGTTGAAAACCAAAGTAGAATTTGTTTTCTGGTAAGAGAAGAGGCTACCAAGCCAAAAATTATTGAAGCCATAAAACTTCTCTACAAAGAAGATCCAATCGGACTGAACGTATGCAGAACAGTATACGGAAAGAAGGCGTTTGTAAAATTCCAGACAGTTGAAAAGGCAAGAGACTTGGCTACCAAGATAGGAATGCTATAATATGGTCAAACTTGAATCAACTAAAGTAATGGTGAGCATAAATGGTTAAAGAATACAAGTATAGAGGACTGGCACTAGAAGAAATGCAGGGTCTTTCATTAGAAAAACTCTTTGAACTTTTGCCATCAAGAGCACGACGATCACTTACAAGAGGTATTACAGACGGAAAACGGAAACTCTTGGAAGAAGTCAAGTCTGCAAAAGCCGGAAAAACAAATGGACAAATTAAAACTCACCTAAGAGATGTCATAATTTTGCCTTATTTTGTAGGATTAACAATTCACGTTTATTCAGGAAAAGAATTCTTACCAGTTATAGTCAGACAAGAGATGGTTGGACACTATCTCGGAGAATTTGTACGAACCAACAAGAGAGTCATCCACGGTGCACCTGGTGTGGGAGCATCAAGGTCTAGCTTGTACGTACCATTAAAGTGATACCTATGCATTTTAGCTACGCCTTCCAAAATTATGATAAGACAAGACACGTTCGTGCTGCATTAAGAGAAAAAACAATTTCACACAAGCATGCAAGAGAAATTGCACATGCCATAAAAGGAAAATCTATCGAATCAGCAAGAGGCTACTTGCAATCTGTTACTAATTTGGAGCGCGCAGTTCCATTCAAGAGATACAACAATGAAGTGGGCCACAAATCAGATACTGGTGTAATGGCTGGAAGATATCCTGAAAAAGCAGCATCAGAATTTCTCAGACTATTAGATAATTTAGAATCAAATGCAGAGTATCGCGGAATGGATCTTGACAGATTGAAAATAATCAATGCCACAGTCCACAAGGGAAGAAAGCTTGAACGATTCACCCCTCGTGCAATGGGACGAGCATCACCTAAAGTAGATATTCTTACACATGTAGAGCTAGTAGCTCAGGAACTATAGTCATGTCTTCCGTGAAAAATGTAATCAATGATAGTTACAAATTGATGCTCCTAAAAGATTACCTAAGAGAGGCAATCAAGGAAGCAGGTTTTTCAGAAGTTGATATTCAAAAAACTCCCACAGGGACCAGAGTCGGATTACATGTTACAAGACCTGGAATCGTAATTGGGAGAAAAGGAAGTGGAATCCGTGATCTTACAAAAGTTCTAGAAACAGACTTTGGCTTGAAAAATCCACAAATTTCAGTAATTGAAATCACAAAACCAGAACTTGAACCAAGTGTAATGTGCAACAGAATGTCACAACACCTTGCAAGAGGAACAGCATTCAGACGTGCAGTCATGTGGACAATGCAGACAATCATGGAGGCAGGTGCAATGGGTGTGCAAATTACAACTTCCGGTAAACTAAGAGGTGACCGTTCTAGCTTTGAAAAGCACAGCAAAGGTGTACTCCCACGAGCAGGACACCAAGCAACAGTAATAGTTTCAGAAGATATCGTACACGTTCAAACAAAAATGGGTCTTATCGGAGTTCGAATCAGAATTGCAAGAAAAGAGAGATTCATACCAGAATTTGAATTAAAAGTAATGAAGAAAGAAGCAAAACCAAAAGTTGAGGAAGTTCCACAAGAGATAGAAATTGTAGAAGAAGCACAAATTGATCCAACCAAGCCACGCACTGAAAGTGAAGTAATCGAATTGGAAGAAAAACTTATAGAAAAAGTGGAAACATTTGAAGAAGTAGAAGAGGAGCTCAAGTAATGGCCAGAATAAAAATGAAAACCGTTCGAGAATTCAATGAGACTGATCTCAAGGATAGACTTGGACAATTACGTTCTGAATTAACAAAATTAAAGATTGAAGCATCAAAAGGAACTCTAAGAAAAGATAGCGGAAAGGTAAAGCCTCTTCGAAGAGATATCGCAAGAGTATTAACTAGACTAAATGAGATGAAAACTAAATGATTACAACTGAAAATATTACACGTCATGAACTAATTGGACTTGAAACATCTATTGTACAATCTAGCAATTTACAAGTAATCGGATTGCACGGAAAAATAGTTGATGAAACAAAATCCATGTTTTCAATTCAAACCAGCACAGGTGTAAAACTAATGCCAAAATCAAATTCAACTTGGCAATTTACAATCAATGGTGATGTTGCAATTGTAGATGGAAAGACCATTGCAAAAAGATCTTATGAAAGAATGGGAGTAAAAGCATGACCAAAAATATTGGACTCCAAGTCAAGGCACCAACAACAGAGTGTGATGATGATCTTTGTCCATTCCACGGTGTTCTAAGTATTAGGGGTAAACTAGTTCAAGGTAAGGTAGTCAGTGCAAAGGCACCAAGAACCGTTGTAGTACAGCAAGAGTTTCCAAGATTAGATATCAAATACAAGCGATATGCACGTAGCCAAAGCAAATTGCATGCACACAGGCCACAGTGTATTGATGTAAAAGAAGGTGATGTTGTTCTTACTGCTGAATGCAGACCAATTTCAAAGAGTGTCTCTTTTGTTGTAGTTGAGGTAGTATCCTAATGGGTGCAACAAAGAGTCGTGCAGTATCTGCAAAAGGGGTACAAGAATTCAGACCATATGTTACAAGAGCACTTCCACTTGGGGCTCAAGTGGTATGCGCAGATAACACTGGTGCAAAGATTTTAGAAATTGTGATGGTCCAAAAGACAAAGACCAGAGTTGCTCGTTATCCTGCTGCAGCAGTTGGTGACTTTTGCAACGTAGTAGTAAAGAAAGGTCCTGGTGAACTAAGAGGACAAATATTTGGTGCAGTTATTGTTAGACAAAAATATGCAGTAAGAAGATTAAGCGGAGTACGAGTAACATTTGAAGACAATGCAGCAGTGCTTGTAACACCAGAGGGTGAAATCAAGGGCACTGAAATAAAGGGACCAGTAGCAGTAGAGGCAGCAGAGAAATATCCAAGAATTGCAAACTTGGCATCGATGGTGGTATAAAAGATGAAACCAACAAAGATCCGCAAAAGAATGCTGTATACTGCTTCACAACACCTACTTAGCAAACAACTAGGTTCACATCTTGCTAAATCTCTTAATGAAAAATATCACTGCAAAAGCCTGCGCGTAGTGGAAGGCGACAGCGTCAAAGTATTGCGTGGTGAATTCAAAGGAATTGAAGGCAAAGTCACCAAGGTCTCTACTGAAAAAAGAGGCATTGCAATAGAGGGCATTAAACGTGAAAAACTCAAAGGCGGAAATGTCGACATTTACATTCATCCATCAAACGTTATCATCACTTCATTGAATCTTGAGGACAAGTGGAGGCAAAACAGACTTGAAGGACAAAAACCAAAGGCTGCAAAAAGTACTCCAACTGCAACAAAAGAAACAAAACCAAAAGAGGAAAAACCAAAAGAACAAAAAGAGGCTAGCAAGGAAAAACCAAAGGAAGTAAAAGTAGATGATAAAAAAGACAAATCTAAAACTGAAAAAAAGGGGACTAAATAATGGTTAGCATTTCTGGCAGTAAAAAACTAAAAAGACAAATGGCTCCACTTTTCTGGGGAATTACAAGAAAAGACAAGAGATTTGTAGTTACAGTCAAGCCAGGTGGTCATAAAAAAGACGTATCAATTCCAATTGCGGTGTTTATCAGAGATACACTAAAACTTGCAACTTCACTTAGAGAAGCAAAATCTGTAATCTATGGAGGCAAAGTCAAAGTGGATGGCGTTGTAAGGCATTCACTTCACCATGGAATTGGTTTGATGGATGTAGTAGAACTAGATGGAGTACCTGATGTATACAGGCTTGTTCCAAAAGATTTGACTGTATTGAAGCCAATCAAGATAAACTCTTCTGAAAAATCAAAGAAATTACTCAAAGTAACAAAAAAAGTAACAATCAAGGAAAAGAAAACTCAACTTGGTTTCCATGATGGCAGAACACTAATTTCTGATACCAAAGTAAGTGTCGGGGATACATGTGTAATTGAAGTTCCAGGAACAAAGATTATCGAAGTTATACCTCTTGAAAAAGGAGTGCAAGTTATGATTACAAGCGGAGTTAACGCAGGACGTATGGGTAAACTCATAGAACTAAAATCAGGAACCTTCGTCTTGCCAAAAAGAGCAGATGTTGATCTTGGTGAAAGACAGATTGAAATCCCAGCAAACTTGGTAATGGCAGTAGGAAAAGACAAACCTGTCATACAAATCCAGTGATAGATATGGCACAACAAACAGAATCTCCAATGAAGAAAATTTCAATTGCTAAAGTAGTTTTGAACATGGGTGTGGGCAAATCTGGTGAACCCATTGAAAAAGCAAAACGTGCACTAAAACACATCTCAGGCCAGCAACCATCTCCAAGATATGCAAAAGCCACTCAACGTGACTGGGGAGTACACAAGGGTGAACCAATAGGTGTTGCAGTTACAATAAGAAACGAGCCAGCAGTTGCACTAATCAAGAGATTATTTGCAGCAAAGGGCAATCAAATGAAAGGATCATCATTTGACAACTTTGGTAATCTTTCATTTGGTATAAAAGAACATATCGATATTCCTGGAGTAAAATATGATCCACAAGACGGAATCTTGGGGCTTGATATTTCAATTTCACTTACAAGACCAGGTTTTAGTATTAGACTACGAAGCAAACACAAGGCAAGTGTGGGACGAACTCACATCATTACTTCAGAAGAAGCAAAAGCATTTCTAACCCGTGAGTTTGGGATTCAGGTAGTATAACATGAAGAATCGTGATTACAAGGTAACTGGCAGAACTGTCCATAAATTTGGCAAGGGTTCTAGATGGTGTAAAAGATGCGGTGACTATAATGCAGTAATTCAAAAATATGATTTAGATCTTTGCAGACGATGTTTCAGAGAAGTAGCAGACTCGCTAGGGTTTAGGAAGTTTAAGTGATAGGATATGCCAGCAACTAACATTTTAGCAAACATGTTTGTAACACTATACAACACTGAAGCAAGAAGAAAAGGCGAATGTGTCGTATTGCCTACCTCACGACTTGCAACTGATGTACTAAAGACACTTCAAAGTCACAATTACATTGGAGAGTTTGAGCACGTAGATGACAAAAAGGGTGGCAAGTTCAGGGTTCAACTATTAGCAAAAATTACAAAATGTGGTGCAATCACCCCTAGATTCAAGGTAAAAAAAGACGGTTATGCCAAGTGGGAACAACAATATCTGCCATCATACTCGCGTGGTATGTTGATTGTAACTACAAATCAAGGAGTAATGTCTCACCATGAGGCAATAAAGAGTGGCTTGGGAGGGCTATTGATAGGATTTGTCTACTAAAACAACTGAAATACACGAAGTAACAATACC
>JANWLA010000032.1 GCA_025451075.1 Nitrosotalea sp.
TAACAGAACCGGTTTCCATTTTTACAAAGGTTCCAGCTGCTTTCTCATGGTGTTCTAAGTTAGATTGGTCTACTTTGATGGCTTGTGGAGGGCAAACTGAAACGCATGCCATGCACCAAATACAGTCGTGCTCTCTAATTGGATCAGCCTTATCTGTGTAGTCCGCTCTATGTTCTTTTTCAGATTCACCAGTTCCAGCAAATGTTGCACCTATTGTCTTATTTGCAGGAATATCTTGTTCTGTTCTGTACCATTGGAAAACTTGGACAGGACATGCTTCAATACATGCACCATCTGCAACACATGAATCCCAATCTACAGCTACCATAGTACCACTTACACCCAATGGTTCGATTTTTTCTCCTCGAGCCTTGAATGACTCGATGCAATTTTCATCTTTTGAGGCTTCTGCTAATCTTCCAGGGCCCCATCTGAAGTGAAAATGCTCACCATCGGCGTGATTTATTTTTCCAAGTGGGTTGTAACCCTTTGGAAAATCTTCTGGTATCGGCATGGTTTTTTGTCGCAGGCTATGTTATTTAAACCTAGACAAAACTAAGTAAATTTTGCAATCTCTTTTTCATGTATATCTTGATTTAACTGATCAACCTTGATTGCTTTTGTAGGACAAACTTCAACACAGGCCATACACCAAATACAATCAGCTTCTTTCACAGGATTTGCTTTGTCAGTGTAATCTTTTCTATCATTTCTACCTGTTTCACCAGGATTTTTGTACCATTCAAAAACTTTGACTGGACAGCTCAACAAACAGACTCCATCAGCAATACAGGAATCCCAGTCTACAGCTACAAATGTACCATGTACACCTATTGGTTTGATCTCTTCACCAGTAGCCACAGAATCAGCTTTTACTTTTGGATCGGATGCTGCTTCAGCAAGACGCCCAGGACCCCAAACTAAATGATAGTTCTCACTTAATGGATCTTTGAATTTTTCAATCACATGATGATTTGTAGGGAAGTTTTGGTCTATAGGCACAATATCCGAAATTGTTGTTACTTATTTAAAGTGTATACAAGATAAATTCATATCTTTCACAAATCGTCCTAGTTTATTGGGAATTTTCAAATATGATGTATATCGCAATCCTAACGTAGGTATCTATGCCAAGTGTAACGACAAGTTTGTTTTCATACCAAACGGATTTGCTACAACAAAGGCAAAAAACCTTGCAGAATTTTTAAAAACAAATTATGTCTTTACGTCAGTTGCAAACACAAGATTACTAGGACCGCTGATGGTAGTAAATAACAGCGGACTTTTGCTCCCACGCAATTGTCATGAAGAAGAGATAGCACACTTGAAAAAATCAACTGGTCTTAATGTTGACATACTTGATACAAAGCACACTGCATTAGGAAATCTAATTTGTACAAATGACAAAGGAGCAGTCATGTCTCCTCTTATTCCAACAGAATATGTCAAGAAGGTTGAGGATGTATTACGAGTAAATGTAATAAGAAAAAGAATTGCTGGGTATCATCAAACTGGTGCAATGACAGTAGCAAATTCCAAAGGCGGGGTCATTCATCCATCCACCGAGGAAGAAGACATTAAAACAATATCACAGGTACTAGGCGTAGGGTTAGAGCCTGCAACCATCAATGGTGGATCCCCGTATCTTTGTTCAGGCATGCTGGCAAATAACAATGCAATAGTTGTTGGAGGTATCACGAATGGTCCTGAGCTTGTAATGTTAACTAAGGCCTTTAGAGTTGAAGACTAGATTCTATATCACTTAATATGGCATCTATCCGTACCTGCTTTTCAGAACCATCTTCCATATTTCGAATTATAACGCAATTATCGGCATACTCTTTGGGTGCAACTATTATGACATGTTTAGAGTTAGAAGCAATTTCCATCTGTTTTTTCAGGGATTTTCCAGATAAATCCACGTCAGTAGGTATGCATTTTAGACGGAGTTGAGAGGCAATACCAATTGCAATTTTTTGCATATCATCATTAACAAAAACTACTGATACTCGGGCATCTCCAATCTGTAGATCTACCTTTTGCTTTTCTAATAATAGTACAATTCGTTCCACCCCTCCAGCAGCACCAGTAGCACCAAGATCATTTCTTCCAAAGGCTTTTGTCAATGTATCATATCTTCCACCACCCACAAGCGCCCCGACATCAAAGCCTCTTTCAAATACTTCAAAGACTATTCCTGAATAATAATCAAGACCTCTAACTATGCCAAAATTTATTCTGATATTGTATACACCACGATTTTTTAAAGTATCAAACAATTGTACAATTTTGTCCCAATTCTTTATTTTACTAGTATCGATTTCTTTTTCTATTTCTTCAGGAAGCCCCTTGATCTCTGCAAATTTTAGAATTTGTTCTAATTCGGGTACAGAATATCCCTTTTCTTGATATTCTGTAATTATATCCTGTTTTCTCTTTTTTTGGATCTTATCAACAGCCCTTAGAATATCACTAATTACATCTGATGAATCAGATTTGAAAACGTCTTTAACGTATGCCTCAACAAGTTCTCTATCACATACATCAATTACAATATTTTCAAGTCCAAGTCTAGTGAAAAATTTAGATGTAAAATCAATTATTTCAGCATCAGATTCAATATTTGGCGCTCCATAGATTTCTATGTCCCACTGATGAAAGAATCGATATCTACCTTTTTGCGGTTCATCATAACGCCACACACCACCAAACGTTGAAATCTTTGAAGGTAATCGCATTGATTTTTGAGATGCGGCAAAACGTGTAAGACCTATTGTAAAATCAAAACGTAATGCCACTTCACGATTTCCTTTGTCAGTAAAATAATAGATCTCATTTTTTATTGATGGGCCACTTTTTGTTTCTATTACAGATAATAACTCAAGTGGGGATGGCTCCATGAATTGAAAACCAAATAAACTGGATGTCTCAATAAATTTTTGACGAACATATTCAATTGCAGAAGATTCCGTGGGTTCAATATCGCGCATACCGCGTGGTAATTCCAATTTCAAAACTCATTCTTTTTCCAATGCATTTAGACTTTCTGATTATCAAATCATGGTTAGAATAAATAGTGTACTTTGGACCTAGCAATTCATGGCTTATCGAGATCTAGATCATATGACAGATGCATTCATCGAGGTAACTGGAAATACAATAGATGAAGCTTTTGAAAATGCAGGTATATCCGTAGTTGATACAATTGTTGATATCAAGTTAGTTGAAAATAAAGAAGATAGAAAAATAGAAATTCATGCAAATGACTTGAAGAACTTACTATATAGCTGGCTGGAGGAAGTAATTATTCTTACAATAACAGATGGATTTGCAGGAAAAACATTCAATGTCAAAATAGCAAATAATGGTACATACCATCTCTTGGCAAAAGTTAGCGGAGAGGAAATTAATTTTAAAAAACATCACTTCAAAATGGAAATCAAATCACCAACGTATCATCTCATGGAGATCAAAGATGAAAAACCGGTTCTGATGCGATTTCTTCTTGATCTTTAGGCTAAATTATTAAATAGCTTTTATCTACAACTAATCAAGTTTGGTAGACGAAGAATTAGAAAAAATTATGAAAAAGAAATTAGAGGAAATGAGATCATACAAGGAACCAGAAATTCTCGAACTTGTTGATTCTAATTTTGATAAAGCCATAGTAGGTGATACACCGGTGATTGTAGATTTTTGGGCTACATGGTGTGGTCCATGTCAGTTTATGTCTCCAATTTTTGAGAAAATGGCAAAAAAATACAAGACCGTCAGATTTGCACGTGTAAATGTAGATAATGCTCCAGGTATATCTCAGAGATACGGAGTTTATTCAATTCCGACATTTATCGTATTCAATAACGGTGAACCTGTTGACAAGGCAATGGGTGCAGTGGGAGAACCTGGATTAAACATGCTTGCACAAAAATATTCCTAGTAAGCATAAAGCGGGTTAACTTTTCTCTGAATTTCTATTATTTCACGGAGGATTTGAAATTCTTCAGGGCTCAGTTTATGAGAGAATGTTTTGAGTAACAATTTTGCTTCCGGAGAAGGTGGAAAAGAATAGAGTGTGTCTTCTTCAGATATTTGTCGGCCTATTGTTACATTTTGAATTGAGACAGCTACCTCTTTACCTTTTTTTGCAGCGTCAACACTCTTGCCGTTCTCTTGGATTTGATGAACTACTCCAACTTTTCTGCCATTTGAATTCATAACAGATACTTTTTGTTTTAACACACCTGCATTCACTAACACTCCAAAAACTGCAGGATTGTTCTGTCTAAACACAAACCCTTTGAGAAATGTGAATTTGCATATAGGTGTGAGTTCTTGGAAAATTGCATTCTCTTCATTTGCAGTATCATCTTGAACCCAATTGACATAGTTATCAATCAAGCTGTAAATTACTTGATCATGGAAGATTTTGATGTGACTAGCTTCTGATTCCTCTTGAGCATCTTGCAGAATTTTTACATTAAATGCTATTATCACACCCAAATGTCTATCACGCTCTTTTATCGCTAACGCTTCCATTACATCTCTTCGCGTTACTGGCCCGATATCTGCAGTGGATACAGATATGTTCTGTTTTTTCAGCATGTCAGTTAAAGCTTCTAGAGAACCAATTGTATCACACTTTAGAATCACTCCTTTTGTATCAGTCTTGATAAATACTGATTTCATTTCTGATTCGATCAATTTCTTGAATTCTTCAATCTTTGATTCATCAGTAGTTGCATACACAGGACTTCCAGGAAGTACACCCTCTAGATCTGGCGATGCAATTTTTATACCAGCTGCTGCAACTACTTCGTTTACAGGTCTGAACTTATCCCTAGGATCACGCATCTCATCAAGAGGTTTTGGGAGAAGTATTGCTTTTGGTTTTGTAACTATTACAGAGTCTCTCTTAGCAACTAGAATAGAATCACTTTTTTTTAGAGTGCCGTCAATTAGGATAATGTTTGCAGTCATCCCAAGTCCAATCTCTTCTTTAACCTCAAGAACGATGCCTCGTGTCTGTTTTTCAGTTTGGTCTAATTTTTTTTGCATATATTGCTGTGTTAGCCCCACCAAGACTGCCAATAACTCAGGCATGCCTTCTCCGCTTCTGGCACTGACTGGAACTATTGCCACTTCTTTTAAGAAATCCTTTACTCTGTAAAATGCCTCCGAGTTGTATCCTAGAACCGACAATGTTCCTACTACATTATACAGTAATTCATCAAGAGCGGTTTGCACAAATGGGTCTTGTTCTTTGACAGACTGTGAGATGGATTTTGTCGTAGGATTTTTTTTCCAACCAGAAATCATATCCACTTTATTCAAGGCTATTACAAATGGAACTTTTCTGCTCTGCAGAATTTTTAGACTTTCATTAGTTTGGGGTTGAAACCCTCGATTCACATCTACAACTAAAATAGCAATATCTGCAGCAGAACCACCCCTCGCTCTAAGATTTGTAAATATTTCATGCCCCGGAGTATCAATAACAAGTAAACCTGGAATTTCTTGATTTTCTCCACCCATTTTTGCAAAAAGAGGTCCACAGACTTTCTTTAATGTTTCAGTAGGAAGAAAACTTGCGCCTATGTGTTGAGTAATTCCACCAGCTTCTCTTGCTTGTACGCCTGTTCCTCGTATTTTATCCAACAGAGATGTTTTACCAGAGTCTACGTGACCTAGAACTGCGACTATGGGCTGTCGTATGTGCAACTACTTTCACTTGAATACCACAGCTATTTCTTTTTCAAAACTTTCTTTAGAATCAGAAGCATGGATAATGTTATCAGATATACCTAATCCAAAGTCTCCTCTTATTGTTCCCGGAGCAGCATCAAATGACTTGGTTGAACCTATCATCAATCTAGTTGTTGCAATTGCATTATTTCCTTCTACAATAGCTGCAACTACACTTCCAGATGTGATAAAAGAAACTAATTCTCCAAAAAATGGTTTTGTATTATGTACAGAATAGAATTCTTCTGCCATTTGTTTTGTAAAAGTAAACATTTTCAATTTCAAAATGTTAAATCCCTTGTGTTCAAATCTAGAAATAACATCGCCCACTAGTTTTCTTTCTACACCGTCAGGTTTTACTATGAATAGTGTTTGCTCAGTCATTTTATTTTTTGACCTTGATTCCGCCCTTGACATATTTATTAGTCCACTTGAGTCTTCTGGGATCACGTTTTAGGACTAGCATATTCTTCTTGCATTTTGAAGAACAAAACCAAAACACAGAACCATCATTTTTTACAAGCATAGTACCTGAACCCTTTGCTACAGGTCTATTACAAAAACTACAGGGCTTAACTAGAACACTCAATTTTTATCACTTTATTTTTCTCGCTTCACGTTCTGTCTCTCGTAATATGAGAATGTCTGACATTCTAACAGAACCTTTAACGTTTCTTGTTAGAATTCTTCCCCTATCTTTACCATCCAATATCTTTACTCTAACCTGTATAACTTCACCAGCAATTCCGGTTCTTCCCACTATTTGTATAACTTCGGCAGAGGTAGGAACTTCAGTACTCATTTGCTAGCTTGACCGCCTTTTATCTGCGACAAGGATGCCACAATTTGGTCTACTATATGTTGAGCATCTCCAGAATCTAATATCGCAGCAGCAGCAGAGGTAACATCAATTCCCAAAGACTTGCCTAGTTCTTGTCTACTTGGAACAAAGCCATATGGAATTCCATGTTCCTCACACAGTATAGGAAGGTGAGCAACTACCTCTGGTGGTTCTACATCTTCTGCAATAATCACCAGTTTACTTATTCCTCTTTCAATTGCTTTTGTAACTTCGTTGGTACCTTTCTTTACTTTGCCACTTTGATGTGCGACTCTTACAGCCTCATATATTGGGCTAACCAAGTCAGTGGGCACCTGAAACTTTACGTAATAAGCCTTAGCCAGATGTATCACCCATTGGGATCATTTCCATTCTTTCTGTCGTTTCAATTGGTTTTAAAAGTGTTATCTGTCAAGTGCAGTCTTTACCTTTTGCAGGTATTTTGCAAGAATATCATCCAATTTAGATTGGGAGAAGGATTCAGCATAGATTCTAGCTATTGGTTCAGTACCACTTAATCTTACCATAATCCAACTTGAATCATCAAATGATAATTTAATTCCATCAGTAAGATCTTTTTTGTAAGGTTCTGCCTTTAGAATTTTCATTATTTTTTTAAAATCATCTTTTGAACATTCTATTTTTTCTTTGGCAGTAAAAGACGGGGGTAATGAATTCATTTCTTGCGATAAAGAATTTTTTCCATTTGATAAAAGATCAAGCAATATGGCCAAGGTCATAGAACCATCTCTAACTTGATTATGTTTCCCATACATGAACCCACCATTTTCTTCAAAACCAATAATTGCATTTTCTTTTACCATCTTACGAGAAACCTCAACACTACCCACCCTAGTTCGTAGGACTTTAGATTTGGAATTTGCAGCTATTTTTTCTATTATCAATGTAGAATTAACAGATGTGATTATCTTTGATTTTGGATATTTCTTTAGAATGTACTTTGATAAGAGTAGTGCAGATCTATCACCTGTAAGAATTTTTCCAAACTCATCACAAAAAATGCTCCTATCGCCATCTCCATCAAATGCGATTCCAAAATCAGATTTTGATTTTATGACCATGCTTGAAAGTTTATTCAAATTTTGAGGAGTTGGCTCTGATCCTCGCCCTGGAAAAGTACCATCTATTTTTTCATTTATTAGAATTGTCTCACATCCAAGATCCTCACACAGCATAGGTGCAGTTACTGCCTGAGCACCATTACCAATATCTAGCACTATCTTAAGATTTCTCGATTTAACTTTGCGTACATCAATTTGTTTCTTTATTCCGGAAAGATATGTACTGACAGCTTTGGATTCCTTTGTTATTGAACCAAATTGATCTGTAATCTTCCATTTTTTCGTGAAGTAAAATTCTTCCACCTTGAGCTCGTCTTCTCGTGAGATCTCAATCCCATCCCTTGCAATGACCTTCATTCCATTATATTGCGGTGGATTGTGTGATGCAGTTATCATAATTCCTCCATTGTAACCAAGATGTCTTGTGGCAAACTGCAAACAAGGTGTAGGAACTATCCCACATACTGCTGAATCCATACCTGCTGAACTCAGTGTAGCTGTTACTATTTTTGATATAATTACACTTGATTCTCTTCCATCATAACCTACTAAAATCGGTCCTTTTTTGAAAAAACTTGCAATTGATAGAGTAATTTTTGAGATAAAGCCAAGGGTAAGGTCTTCACCGAATACCCCTCTAACCCCATTAGTTCCAAATAACTTTGCCATACAGACCATCAACAATAGATAAATTTGTCTTAAAAGTCATGGTGCATGCGGGAGTTGCCAAGCCTGGTCAAAGGCGCAGGGCTTAGGACCCTGTCTTTTAGGAGTTCGTGGGTTCAAA
>JANWLA010000033.1 GCA_025451075.1 Nitrosotalea sp.
ACAGATTCCACGCAGGCGCTAGTACTCAAAACTCATCTCCATCTGCATCTGGAAGCACAACTCCTTCGTCTGACAGCACAACTCCTTCCGGCGGATCATTATCCTGATCCAAAACTTTTTCCTTTTTTTAATATGCCCCGATCGTTAGATCAATACACAACTTTTCGAAAACTAGGCACGATATGGTATGTGGAAACTAGAATAATTTGTAGATGTGGAAATTATTAAAATGTAAAACTATGTGGCACTAAAATCTTTAGTCCAGTTTGAATATTCTTGGATCATGCCTGCATTCACACTAGGTCTTCTCTTCTTGATTGTCTTTTTAAAATCGTCCATGGTAACATCACGTAGTTGTACGTGTGAAAGATCTTTATTTCCGTTGGATTCAGCCAGACTGAAAAATTCATCTATTACTGATAACTGGACTGATTGACAAATGTCTCTTATGTCGCTTGCACTGTAACCATCGATTAATTGTGCAAGCTGAGATGCATCTACTGAAGAATCTTTTTTCAGTTTTGATAAATATGAAGAAAATAGACTTACTCTGGTTTCTAATGATGGCAATGGTATGTAGATTCTCTTTGAAAATCTTCTAAGAAATGCCCAATCTAATTTCCATGGTTTATTGGTTGCCGCAATAACATAAGTCTGGAGATTTTTCCCCTTGTCGTTTACTCCATCCATCTCAGTGAGAAATTGGTTTTTCACCCTTATCTCTCCGCCATTCTCATTCTGGGAATTTCCAAGAAGGGAATCAACTTCATCTATTAACATGATTACTGGTACATTTTCCTTCTTGGAGGAATCTCGCGCCATGTGAAATAACTGGGATACATTTTTTTCAGCATCGCCTAACCACTTGCTCATCATTGATGCTGCATCCACATTTATGAAATAACCATTAATTTCACTGGCAGTGGCTGCTGCAAGCATTGTTTTGCCACATCCTGGAGGTCCATATAGGAGAATTCCTCGTGGCCATCCTAGTGTAAAAAGTTCTGGTTTTTTAGCAGGATATACGATAGATTCGCGTAGCGCAGTCTTTACATCTTCTAATCCTATTACCTCTTTCCAATTGACATTTGGCTTTTCTTTTATGACCATATTTTCAAGATTGCTGTTAGTAGTCTGATTGGCATTGGCACGAATTGATGCATTGGCATGATCATTGTCATTTTGAGTGTGATAACTGTCAGGTGAAAGTTGCAATTCGTTTATCCTCTTCTTGTATTGCTCACAGTGTTGTTCGTATACGGCATTTAGGGTATTATCTGGAAATAACTGGATTAATTTTATTAGTGCATCAATTGCTCTTTGATAACTAGTAATTGCACCATTTCTGTCCCCTTGGCCGTCTTGTCTTATTGCCTCTGCTGCAAACTTTCCAGCCACTCCTTCTAATGCTAGCGCTGCAGAACTCATGAGACCATCCCATAATGTATTCTACAATTTCCCGGCTATAGTATAATGTAAAACCATGTACCTCTATTAGCTAAATTAATTAAAGTATTTTTAATGCAGTTGTTATTTCTTGTTTTGTTCTCGTTAACATGCTAGGTAGAATTTGATGAAATTGCATAACCATACACTGTTTGGCATGTTCTGTCATACATATTATAATGCCAACTATATCATGATGAGAGGACAGATTTGGAACCGCTTGAATTTTGTGATGTTTGTTTTCAGAAGGGAAGGCCCAATCTTTGCGAAACCTACAAAAACACATTTACCAAAATCATTTCGTTACAGTTCTCGCAGAAATCAAGATTAGACAAGATACTCAACAGGCTGGAGATAAGACCGCGCTCGGTTGATAAACGATGGACATTGATTGTTGGCTCTGAGAAGCGCAAGGAATTCCTTGATTCTTTATGGGGTGTAAATGTCACGGTGCATACGTTAGAAGATCATGTCAAGGTAATGACAAGGCTTTACAAGCCAGAGGTAAGAAAGCTTGGAGATAAAGAACAAGTTGAGCTTCCAAGCAAAGAATCGTGGGAAGAGTTTGATCCTAAATCAAGAGACTGGATTCAGCTCAAAGTTGATACAAAAAAAGAAAAATTCTATGCACATGTAAATTTAGGAAATGTACTCAAGTGTTCAAGTTTTGAAGGGACAACATACTTTCGCACATATTTGAATACAGATACCCCAATGCTTGCACCTATGGAAAAACGTGCAGTATACAATATTGTGTCTACCATATCTGAACCAATAACAGCTGCTTGGAAGCCTGACGGTAAAGATCAATATGGATTCATCGAGTATGAACAATTGCCAAATGTTCCTGATGAAATCTTTAACGTTCTACGACGGCTGGCAACTGTAGACAAGAGAATTCCTGATACGATGATATTTGAAAATGATGATTTTGAGTTGGTAAAGACAGTGCTTGCATGTATCAAGATTGAACTGGCAAAGTCCTCTGAGACAATAACTGTTCTAACAGACAACAAATCTGATGTGCCAATAGAAATTGAAGGGATACCAAAGGAGCGTCTCCAAGTCATGCTTGATATTATTAAAGAGATGAGCGGCAAAATCGAGGTTGAAAAAGATGGTCTTGTCATATCTGGAACACGTGGGTTGGTAAAAGTCACATTTGTAGACAATGACAAAAGTGCTCAAGATGGAAATGCAATGAGAATATCAATATCCGCACTTGAAGATCCGCCCCGATTTGCAGAAATTCTATCTATGGTAAGGAAACGATTGGGTCTTCTTGATCTGCCCCTTGAGAACATGTTGAGCCAACACTGGCCAATTATTTCAGATAATGACTTGCAGTATGTCATTCAAACAGCAATCTCTTGGTGGTCAAGTAATCCTGTATTGGCTACAAAAATAATCGGTGATACCGAAAAATTTGCCAAAGTAAAAGAATGGAATACAAAAATCAAAGAAGGAAAGATTCGCTCCACACTTGATACCATAACACTTGGAAAGATAATCAAACAAAAGGAATCAAATCCATCCAAGTAATCTATAAGATATATTTTTCAGTAGGTATTCTTTTTCTTGCATTGTCAATTCTGGTTTCATATGTTGTCAGCTAAAAACAATGGTATTGTTAATTGCGGGGAGGGTCTACAAAAATCCAGAAAACCTTGTCATGTAAGGAATCTCTGTAGACCGATCTACAGAGTACTTCTCTTTATCTAAATATTTACTATAGTTTTTCTGATCACCGCATATGGCATTTGTCTACTATGTGGTATCTCACGCGATCAATAAGATCATGTAAAGTTGATTGGGTTTTATTTTATCTTTATTTCTAAAGTAGTACCATGGAATCTATTTGGAGCTTGGTCATATTGAACAAAAACAATCTTTCCCTCAATGACGAAAATTATGACAACAACAATCATAGGACTTCTCATGACATCTCTTCTTTTGAGTAGCTCAGGTTGGGCTATTGCAGCAGACAATACCAGAACACCAATAAAACACGTGGTCGTTATCTTCCAAGAAAATATTTCATATGACCACTATTTTGGTACTTATCCAAATGCTGTAAATCCACCTGGTGAGCCAAACTTTACATCGCTAGCAAATACTCCGCAAAGTAATGGTCTTACTCCAGCACTACTTACACACAATCCAAACTTGTACAACCCATTCCGTCTAGATCCAAAACATCCAGGTAATCTGATAACTTGTGATGAGGA
The DNA here is from genome assembly GCA_025451075.1 of Nitrosotalea sp. Classification (GTDB taxonomy): domain Archaea; phylum Thermoproteota; class Nitrososphaeria; order Nitrososphaerales; family Nitrosopumilaceae; genus Nitrosotalea. Next base: position 3,675 of record JANWLA010000033.1, read on the forward strand.
TCATAATTACAAGGATGAGCAAGAAGCGTACAACGGAGGATTACTGGATAAATTTGTACAGTTCACAGGAATAGGTGAAGTGGACAATGGTGTGGTAAAATGTGGTAGCGGTACAAATGGTAACCTTACAATGGGTTACTATGATGGAAATACTGTTACTGGACTTTGGAATTATGCACAACACTTTGCTATGAGTGACAACTCGTTTGACACAGAGTTTGGACCTTCAACTCCGGGTGCAGTTGATCTTATTTCTGGTGAAACTGGCGGCGCTACTGATGGAAACATTGGTGGTGGTGCAGTAATTGGTGATCCAGATGCTGCATTTGATGACTGTTCGGGTTCAACTACTGTTGCTATGACTGGGAAGAATATTGGTGATATCTTAAATGAAAAAGGTATCACATGGGGATGGTTTGAAGGTGGATTCAAGCCAACTGGAACAACTTCTGGTGGTAAAGCCATATGCGGTGCAACAACTCCAAGGACTGCAACTGATAATGTCCAAATTGCTGCTTACAGTGCACACCATGAGCCATTCCAATATTACCAGTCTACATCTAACCCACATCATCTTGCACCAACTTCTGTAAGCATGATAGGTCAAACAGATCAGGCAAATCATCAATATGATCTCAGTGACTTTTGGAATGCAGTGAATGCGGGTAACATGCCAGCAGTGAGCTTCCTAAAAGCAGCACGAGCCCAAGATGGTCATCCTGCCAACTCAGATCCACTTGATGAACAAGTGTTCTTGGCTAGCACTATCAACAAGCTAGAAAATACTCCAGAGTGGTCAAGCACTGCAGTGTTCATCTTGTATGATGACTCTGATGGTTGGTATGATCATGCCAAGCCTCCGATTGTAAACCATTCAAACGATCCGGCTAATGATGCTGCAATATGTGCAGGTCATCCAAACTTGGGAGATCAAACTGACAGATGCGGTCATGGTCCAAGACAACCATTGCTAGTGGTATCACCGTATGCAAAATCAAATTTTATCTCACATAGTGAGTCAGATCAGACATCAGTTGGAAAATTCATTTTGGATAACTGGCATCTGAATCTAGATGATAATGCATCGTTTATGAGCCATGCTAACTCGATAGAGAATATGTTTGATTTTGACTCCCACAATCATACTCCAAAAGTATTTTTGGATAATATGACTGGGGAAGTTACATCAATCGTACCCGCACTCTAAAACCCCCTTTCTTTATTTTTAATCTACAACAAACTATGATGTATAACATAAATATGATTTTCACTTATGCTTTGCTTATCAACGATTTTCAGGATGGAAATGATAAGAAATGATCATATGCTATATCTGTGAGCACAAAATTTCATCAGACTATCAACATGATACTGATTTAGGATCAGGCGATGAAAAAATAATCTGCAAAGAATTGGAATGTTCCTGTACATGTCATGTCAAATCAACAGTGCTCTTCAATTGATCCAAACTTCAAGAATGTGAACTATATGGATCTATGAAAAGTCGTATTACATATAGATGAAACTGAAATAATTGAAAATATCATAGAATTATGATTTCCTAATGATATTTGCTATATTTGATCCGTTATCAGTATACTTTAAGGTGTAATAAAAAATTGAAACCAATTCATGTCATTATTATTCTTGCAGCCACTACTCTGGCTCTGATTTTATTCATAGTATTTTATGCCCAAGAACAAGTGAGACAAGAAACTCGTATCATTGATACTGAAAGAATCATATCCATAAAACAGATTGCGTATGCAACAGAACAAAGATTTTCTGATGCAACTAAAATTTTACAAACACTAAGCAAAGTCTCTGCAGTAACAGATGATGTCGATGTTTCATTTGTTGATACTAAGCTACACGGGGTATCGGAAAATAATGCACTTGATGAGAGAAATTTGTTTGCAAAAACTCTTCAAACCTATGGTAATTTTGAAAGTATAACGCATGTCATGCCTAATGGCGATGTATACTTGGAAGAGCCTTACTCCTATCAAATTAATGACAGCAATTCCAATTATGGCAACTCTACATGGTTCATAATAATGTCATCTACGCTTGATACTTACGTAAACCCAATAACAACTTCTGATGTGACAGGTGAAAAAGTTACAATGGTGGGTGTTCCAATTTTTTCACAAAATAAAACTTTTTCAGGTTTTCTGACTGGAACACTTGATCTTAGTTCAATACAACAGAAACTTTACGATACACAGGCGTACTCTAATGAGAAATTTTTGATAATAGATAGTCAAAGAAACATAGTAGCATCATCTGATAATGATAACTCTACACGCCTTAATTTAAGATCAATTTCTGCTTCACTGTCTGGAGGTTCTGGTACATCAATTGACGATGTAAATGGAACAAAAATGTATGTCTCATACTATCCACTATATGTCCTAGGTTCCAGTCCATGGGCAATTGTTTTGACTCAGCCATATGATGATGCATTCCATGAAGTCAATTCAAGTATAATGGAATCAGAAATATTGATTATTGCAATATTGTCTGTTGCATTGATATCGTCTTTTTTCATTGTTAAATCGTTTAGAGCACAACATGATCTGGCAATCAAACTCCAAGAATCAAATATTACACTTGAAAAATCACAGGAAGATCTACAAGCAAATCATATCACAATACAAAACTATCTAGAAGAAATTTCAAAGATTAAAAATGCATTAGATCAATCTGCGATAGTTGCAATAACAGATAAGGATGGCACAATAACTAAAGCAAATGAAAACTTTTGCATAATCTCAAAATACTCACATGATGAACTGATAGGTGAAAATCATAGGCTTCTCAAATCTGGATACCACTCACCGCAATTCTACTTGGAATTGTGGAAGACAATATCTGGTGGAAATATGTGGCAAGGTGAATTTAAAAATAGATCAAAAGATGGCTCATTTTATTGGATAAAGTCCATCATTATTCCTCATTTCAAAGATGATGAAATTGCAGAGTATGTTTCCATTGGAATTGACATTACCAGAGAAAAAGAATTGTTGGTCAGACTCAATAATTCGCAGAGACTGGCTACAATTGGTGAGCTATCTGCACGTGTAGCACATGATATTCGTAATCCACTCTCAATTATAAAAAATAATTTTGAGTTACTCCAATACAAGGATCCTAAATTTACCAACAAACACAAAGATGCACTTGAAAGGATCAAAAGAGCAATACTGAGAATAACGCATCAAGTAGATAATGTATTAGATTATGTTAGACCACTTACACTGACACTAAAACAAGAAAACCTTCGCACAATAATACAATCTGCACTAGAAAAAGTAGAAATTCCTGATGGGATTAAAGTACGTTATTTCAAGAATAATGTTTTTCTCACCTGCGATTATTTGAAGATTGAAGTTGTATTGATTAATCTCATAACAAACGCAACCCAGGCAATGGGATCGAAAGGTAAATTGGACATAACGTGTGATATGCATAAAAACGATCTAACAATAGAAATTCGTGATACCGGTCCTGGAATACCAGAAAACATTCTTCCAAAGATCTTTGATCCTCTGTTTACTACAAAGCAAATTGGCACAGGTCTTGGACTGTCAAGCTGCAAGTCTATAATAGAGCATCATGGCGGAAAAATCAGTGTTAAATCAGAGATAGATTCCGGCACTAGTTTTATAATAATTCTACCACTTGACCAGAAAAAATAAAATATTGCTGCAAGTTTTTCTATAATTGTTATTATTGCGCGAGTTCTACTTTTCTTACACTGTTTATTTTTTCTAGAATGTTGTTCTTGAGTTGAATTAGATCTAGACTGGGTCTTGAGACCACCAAGATGACATAGTTGGAGAATTCAAATGAAAGCGTTGTAAATCTCTCTCTTTCAAGAATTGAACTCTTTACTTTTCCAAACTCATCATCATGGTCTCTGTTCATTGAAGTTTGGAGAACACACTGCATGAAGAACATCTCTCTTTTTTGTAGGGTGAGGGACTTGTCTATTCCTTCTTCTCTGGCTTTGGTTTCTATTACCCTTCCCTTGTGGTTTAGGACTGCTACCAACTCAATGTCATCGTCTATGCTAGCAATATCATTGCATAAAATATCAAATCCAAAATATCCATCGTATCTTATTGACATGACTAAAACACGTGTTGGTGATTCATAAGGATGAGCCGTATAGACTGTTATTGTTTATGGTGGCTATATGGGAATCAGAGTAACCTATTCCTTGGTTTGTATTGATTAAATCTTTCAAAAAAATGTCCAGGCGATCAAGTTTTTATTCATCGATTTACTATGTTTTCTAGATATGGCATTGGATTCAATTACTATCATGGTACAGTATAAAATAAAAAAGAAAAAACTTGCCAAAGCAACTAGTGCTATATTGGATTATATCGAAATGGTGAAAAAGAATGAGCCGGGAACAACAGAATACAAAGTGTTCCAGGATGAAAATGATCGTACTTTATTTGTACATCTAATGTCTTTTGCAGACAAGGCTTCCAAAAAAACGCATGAAAAAAGTGCTCACTTGAAACAATTAAAAAAAATTCTAGTTCCAATCTCAAAAGGAAAAGCTGTCTATACCAACATGTTAACAATAAAGCCTGTTAAACCTCAAGAACATGTGGATGAAATCAAAAAAGACACGCCGTCTCATGAACCAATTTAATACTACCTAGTTTATTTTTTGCTGGATAGTTGTTTGTTACAAATTAGTTACTGGATATATTGAAACTGTTGTCTCTACTTATTGATGACCAACATGTTGAAGAAAAACATCAATTCTCTTCTGAAGATCATTTTGTATTTCTGGCATTGTCCTGTTTCCGTTGATGGGTACCAGACCATATTTTTTTTGCATTGCGTGAAACTCTTGTGAAATCCTTTTTTGATAAATCAAAAATGATTCGTACATGTCCTCTGACAGGCCAATGTCTGCACCTGATTCATAATGGTCTAATGTAGAATTTTTCTGAAAGACCCGGTGTATCAGCACTGTTGGTTCTACATCTAGATAAAATACGATATCTGGTTTTATGGCAAAACCGTATAAATTATGGCACCATGTTCTATCAAGTCCCCTTACCAAGTTTCTTGCTATGAGCGTGTAGATGTACCTGTCTGCAAGTACGATATATCCTGCCTGCAGTGCAGGTATTATTTTGTATTCAAATTGGTCTGCAAAATCTGCTGCATAGTACAATGCCAGAGTCTTTCTTCCCAGGTTGTAGTCTCTTTTTGCCTCCAATATTCCTCTGCCGACTAGCTCTGATCTTTTAAGGCCTGTATTGAGCACGGCATGACCGTCTGCTTCCAATCTTGTAGTAATATCTTGGATCTGTGTACTTCGTCCTGATGCGTCTGGACCTTCTATTACTATGAGCCTTCCTTTGATCTCTGTATCTTGCAAATTCTTTATTCCGTGGCCATAGAATTCTACAGTTCTTTTTCCAAGGTCTTTGTATTTTGCTCTAGTCATTTTTTCATCTCCGAGTGGTACGTGCCTTTGTTTGATGGCCTTCTAAAAGTGGCATGATCTTTTTTCTTACAATGTTTTGCTGTTCTTCAATGTTAAGAGTCCCATCAATTACTGTGAATTCTTCGCTTTCTGCAAGTGAATCATATTGTTCGATTATCCTTCCCTGGAAAATTCTATAGCTTTCATACTGGTCATTACTCAAATTCATGTCCATACCAGCTTCATAGTACTTTAGCTTAGGTCTACCTATCAAAATTCTATCTACCGCAATATCAACTGGAACCTTAAAATAAAATGCAACGTCTGGTTTTATTGCAAAATCGTAAACCTTTTTGACCCATTCTGGATTGCATCCTCTTACTATGTCTCTTGCAAAAGCTGTATACACATATCTATCCGCTAATACAAAATGACCCGCTCTCAGTAAAGGAGATATGTTTCTTTCATACCTATCAGCAAAATCTGTAGCGTGCAACAAGCTAAATGTAGTTGGAGTGAGCAGACCTTTCTTTTTACCCTTGGAAGTAATTTCCTTTACCATCTCTGAAGAATTCCACTCTGATCTGAACACACTTACTCCTTTGTATGCCAACCATTTTTCTAAAAGATGAATCTGTGTTGATTTTCCAGATCCATCTATGCCTTCTACTATGATGAGTTTGCCTCTAGGTTCAGCTTTCATATTATGATCCTTTTTTGATGTCATGGCAATTTTAGGTTTTATCATCGAGACTACCAAGTTCTCTCACTTATCATTGATTTTGTAAAATGGATATGAAGTAATGACTGTGATCTATATAGTAATTGTAACTCTATGAAATATAAGAAATCGCGGTCGAATTTTAGATATCCGGTCATTTCAAATTTAGATGATGGATTTACACACAATACTTTTTGTAACTCATAAATGTCTGAAAAATTGGTGACTTGTCAATGGATTTGCTAATTCTGCGACACGGCGAGGCAGGTAAACGTTCTCCATCTCCTGGAGATTCCAAGCGAACCCTTACAGCTGAAGGAAGACAAGAGATTGCCGATCTATCAAATGGCATAAAATCGTTAGAGATAAAACTGGATGGTATCCTTACCAGTCCTCTTTTGAGAGCCAAACAAACAGCCGAGATCGTAGCAAAATCTCTAAAATACAAAGGTGCAATTGAAGAACTTGATTCCTTAAAACCTGAGGGAAGTAAGCTAGAATTTTACTCGGTGCTGTCAAAATTAAAACAGGATTCTATGATACTTGTGGTAGGACATGAACCATATCTGAGTGAAATGATAGGAGAGGCAATATCTCAATCAGGCTGTAGAATAAATCTAAAAAAAGCTGGATTGGCACGAATAAAAGTAATTTCCACGCTTCCTAAAATCAAGGGAGAGCTAAGATGGCTGCTTACCCCAAAACACTTGAAAAAAATTGTATAGGTTTTACGTTTCCTATGTTTTTCATTTAGTAAAAAAATGTAAATCAGAAGTAGATTAATAGTAATGTGCTCAATCTCAAGTAGGTAATGTTTAGCTGAAAATCTCCGTAATTGATCTAGGTTTTAACTCTGCTAAATTAGTTATCTACAACGTAAAAGACGATGATTCATTTGATGTTAATCATCAAGAAGGAATCAAAGTAAGACTGGGAGAAGGATTAGACGAAAAGGGCAAATTGGGAAAAAAACCAATGTCAAGAGCTATTGACACCTTGAAAGTTTTCAGAGACATAATTCAGTTAAATCCAATCAAATCCGTACTACCGATTGCTACCAGCGCAGTTAGAGAAGCAGGTAATAGGGATGAATTTCTAAGTTTTGTCTCAAAAGAGACTGGGTTTAATTTCAAAGTTTTATCTGAGAGGGAAGAAGCATTGTACTCTTATGTTGGTGCAATAAAATCACTCCATATTCCTGATGTGTTATTTTTTGACATTGGCGGGGGTAGCTTGGAAATTGTCCACGCGGAACGATTCAGGATAAAAAAAGTAATCTCATTGCCTCTTGGATCTCTAAGGTTAACCAATCAATTTGATGGCAAAAAAGGCAAATTGACTGATAAGAGTCTCAAAAATCTAAAACAGTATATCTGGGATCTTCTTCCAAGCAAAAAAGATTTGGGTCTGAGTGCAGATACAAAACTTGTGGGAGTTGGAGGTGCATTACGTGCATTATCTAGATATGAACAAAGAATCTCGGGATATCCTTTAGATAAAATACATAATTATAAAATTGGTAGCAAGTCGCTTGATGCGACAGTTGACAGGCTATCCCAGATGAAGTCTGATGATATTTCAAAAATCTCAGTAATAGGTGCTAGCAGAGCAGAAACAATTGTAGCTGGATCATATGTGATTAACGCCTTGATGGAAAAGTATGATTTTTCAAATCTATGCGTAAGTAATCATGGACTCCGAGAGGGAGCACTTTCAATATTTTTGGAAGACCCCAAGGCATATCACGATGGAAGTCTTACTGCTGAGCAAATTAGAAAAACAATAGGGCTTGATGAACCACATAAGACAAGTCCTGAAAAAGAAAGTTTTCTTAACGCTCTGACCTCCATCAAACTCATTTCTAAACGAGAGCGAAAGATACTAGATTATGCTGAAAAAAACATATCTGAGAAATCGTCATTTAGTAATCCTCAGAGTGTATTCTATTCTGTTATGGATGAGGATATGCCTCTTGAACATGACGATCAACTAGTCTTGGGACTTTCTCTTGTGCATGCAAGGCATGCCAAGACATCTGATTGGCTATTTTCTAGGTACAAGACAATTCTATCTCCGCAAGACAAGATCTCTATGAAGAAAATCTCTGTATTGATTACATTGAAAAAAATTCTTGAGAGGACAAAGTCAAAGGTTGAGTTAAAATTGCATGGCTCTAGAATCGTAGAAATAATCATTACCCAGTCACGATCCACTCAGACTTTTCTGCTCAAAGATGCTCTGAGAAAGTTTGAATCTGCATTTGATGTCAAAGTGATTCTTTCAATTCATCAATATTCTGGAAGCACACACAATTCAGTGCTGGAATTGTAAATCCAAATTAACTGCCTTTGGATTTTTTTTAAAGGCAGTAACAAATGTATCATATTTTTTGCTTCTCTGTAAAACTTCTTCTGTGATGATCTCTGAATATCTTGTGTTCTTCTCCATTCTGAGATGATCTATGATGATGTCACTATCATGAATTTCACCTAATACATCTTGAATATTTTTTAAATTTTGCAGAATTTCATGAGTTGTATTCTTGTCTGATGCAAGTTCAAGCGAATATCGTAATTTTTTAAAATCTTTTCTCAATAAATGAAGTTCATTGATTTTTTTTTCATCTCCTAGTGCAATTATTACATTTTTCTGTATGTCTAATACTATTTCATCTAAAACCTTGAAATATCTTTTTCTGAGTTTTGATTTTTTTATACTTGATTTGGTAATTTTTGGGATGCTCAAGCGTGATAGTTTCAATGTTAATTTGTTGGCATTTCTCATTTGTTCAGTCCTAGAATTTTTTAGAGCCAAAACTAGATCCTGAGTTTTGTCTGGATATCGTGATTCCATGTTTGCACAAATGATGTCAAAATCTCTTATCTTTGCATTTAGTTTGAAAAGCGTCTTGGTCTGTTTTACATATTCTTTAATTTTTTCTTGTTTTCTTACATCCTTTGGAAGTATTTGATACACACATTCTAGGCGTCTAATTGATACTCTGATATCATGTATGTTTTCATCATTAGGGTTTGATATGTAATCACATAGTTTTTGATAAAAATTCTCTGAAATTTTTTCAAATTTCTTGAGAAAAACTTTCTTGTCTAATTCTAGGGGGTTTTTCATTTTACTTGTTATGGGAATCTATTTCTTTTAAGTTCTAGTTAATGTGATATTGTTTTTATGAATAGCATTATGACAAATGATACTGCAGCACTGGCAGGTATTGTAATTATCCATGCCCATACAATTCGTTTTCCAATGCCCCATCTTACCGCAGACATTCTTCTTACTGCACCTACTCCCATTATGCTTCCGGAAATTGCATGAGTAGTGCTTGCTGGAATTCCAAGCCATGCGAGAGTTGCAATTATGCTGGCAGCACTTGTTTCTGCGGCAAAGCCTTGGTAGGGCCTTAGCTGAGTAATCTTTACTCCCATTGTCTTTACTATGCGCCATCCTCCAAAGAAAGTGCCAAGACTCATAGCTAATGCAGCCATGATGATTACATAATATGGTACACTAAACTTTGTGATTATTCCCTGTGTTAACAAAATTAATGCAATCACTCCCATTGTCTTTTGTCCGTCGTTTGCTCCGTGGGTCAATGAAAAGTATGTAGCTGAAACCAACTGCAGTCTTCCAAATGCAGAATTCACTGCATGTGGTTTTGCTTTTGCAAATACTGCCATGATTGCAAGTCCTACTAAAAATGCGGCAACAAAACCTGCAATAGGTGAGACCAGAATCCCTATGCCGACCTTTTGAACTCCATCTAATATTATCACATGTGAGCCTGCACCTGCTATTCCTGCACCTATGATTCCTCCTACTAGTGCATGACTACTGGAAGTGGGTAGACCTAGAAGCCATGTGATGATATCCCAAACTATTGCACCGACCAGGGCACCAATTATTATGTTGAGTGTGACAAAATCTGGATTTATTATTCCCTTTCCTATTGTTGTAGCAACTGCAACTCCAAAGAGAAATGGGCCAATAAAGTTTGCAGCTGCAGCTAGAGTAACTGCATGCAATGGTCTTAGTATTCTGGTTCCAACTACTGTTGCAATAGAGTTTGCAGCATCATGGAATCCGTTAAGAAAATCGAAAACTAGTGCAACTAATATTGCTCCAATCGCTAGTTCAATCATAAAAAATGCCTATGTGTATTTGAGAACGATGTCCTCTATGGAATCTGCAACATCCAGACATCTGTCTGAAGCATGTTCAAGTGCTTCATAGGTGTCTTTCATCTTGATTATGTTGATAACATCTGTTGTTTCAAATAGCTCCCCAATAGCTTTGCGATAAATTGCATCAACACGATGTTCTTGTTCATTTATTGTACGGCAGTGTTCAATTAGTGATTTATCTGCCTTTACCTTGTTTAGTCTTGTAATCATTAAGTTAATTTCTTTTGTGGAATTGTGGATTTCTTTTGCCATTTCAAGCATGTATGGTGGACAAGATTTTATCTTGAAACCAATGATCCTTCCAACTATTCCATCAATAAAATCAATGATATCATCTGTCTTTGATGCAATTCTGGAAATGTCCTCTCTGTCTAGTGGAGTTATGAATGTCTTGTTTAGTTCTTCAAAGATGGAATGTGTGAGTTTATCTGCCTCTTTTTCTAATTTTTCAATTTGATCATGATTTTCATTTAATTTCTCAAAGTTTGTAAATAGGTCAACTAAAAGTTTTGAAGACTCTTCTGCCTTGGAGGCAAGATCATTTAATATTGCGATAATTTCTTTGTCGTTTGATTTTATCCATGACATCCATTGCGCCATGTAGTTTCTCCTAAGATTCATAGATAAATACCTGCTCTATATAGGGCATGAAATCTATATAGATGGAAAAATTACTGCGATCTGCCTACTTGATCCCTTTTAGAGTGCATTATTCTCTGAAATTACGTCCTGCACTGTCTCATTAATGACTGCCTCCGCAATGTCGCTTGAATATTCTGCGGTTCTGCGAATGTCTTCCAAAACAAACTTGATTACACTAGAATATTTTTTTGATTCTTCTAAACTATCTGTGAATTCTCTTTCCTTCTCAGCTATTCTGCATGCGTTTGACGCTACACTGTCTGCAAGGGCATAATCTCTCTTGTTTAGTGCCAAGATAGAATCCTCAAAGACTTTGAGTGATTCTTCGCTTAGTCGAGTTATTTTTTGTATTAATGCCGGCTCTAGAGTTGATTTTAGGAATTTTATTCTACTTGCAATTGATACTGCATGATCTGCAATTCTTTCAATTGATTTTACAACTATTCTATAGCTGATACAATCTGATGGTTTTTTGAGCCCAATGTCTCTGAGAATCTTTTCATGCTCAACTGCAAGTGTTAAATTTCGTAATATGTATAGACTAAATCTGTCTACTTCATCATCCAAATGAGTAATCTCTTCACCTAGTTCTACATTCATCTCTTTTAGAGCATCAATTGCTTGTCTGTGCATTGTAGATGTGAGTAAAAACATCCTCTTGAGCGCATCACTTATTGAAAGTTCAGGAAGACTAGTTAAAATCTGGATTGTAATGGATTCAGGAGTGGATTCTACTATCTCTGTCCCAATCATATTTTTTCTTACAAGGTCTCTAATTGCCTGTTTGTGTTCTAATTGAATTCGTCCTCCTTTTGCATGAATCTCGATGATCTGATAGCCTGCCAGGTACATTGCAATAATCTTTCTTTGAATTGATTCTACAGAATCTTTTTGGCTTATGATTGTCTTTGATTTTGAAATCCTTGGAGAAGAAGAACTCTGAGTTGGTAGTATTGAGAGAGACTTGTTCACATTTTTAATTATTGATACAGGATCTCCTGTCTTTAGTTTTAGTTCATCAACCCATTTTTTTGGAAGCGATAAAACATACGTGGATCCACCAACTAGTTGTAACTTCCTAACCTCTTTATCATTTAATATTTCAGACAATGCATATACTGTATTTCTTATAATTAAAGCACTTGTCCACTGATTCTATGTATATCTATATAGTTATATGGTCAACTATGAAACCTAAGAAATTATGGTCGAACTTCTCATATCCGGTTGAAATCTACGAATCGTATCATGATGGCCATAAACATGAAGAAAGGGTCACCTATCACTGATAAAATTTTCAAGTATGTTGCTATAGGTGCAGCGACATACGTTTTGGCAATTATAATAATGATTGTAGTAAATCTTACTACTGGTTCAGCACAAGTTTGGCAACAAGAAGGAATTTCATTTCTTACAGGTTCAGACTGGAATTCTGTTGAAGGCAGAGAGTCTTATGGTGCAGCACCTTACATAATGGGCACTCTTGTTAACGCTGGAATTGCAATGGCAATTTCAATACCTCTAAGCTTTGGAATTGCAATGTTCTTGTCTGAACTTGCACCTAAATTACTCAAGACACCTCTTGCCATGGTTATAGAACTTTTAGCAGCTGTTCCCAGTGTGGTGTATGGATTATGGGGTCTTCTTGTTTTTAGAACCTACATCCAGGACTGGATAGAAGTACCACTTCATAATTTGTTTGGAGATCAAAGTATAATATTTGCTGGAACTCCATTTGGATTGGATATTCTTACTGCAAGTATAGTTTTGGCCATTATGATAATTCCAACAATCGCTTCTATTTCAAAGGAGATCATGTTGGCAGTGCCAAACAGTCAACGTGAAGCTGCATACATGCTTGGTGCAACAAAATGGGAAGTTTTTAGGCTAGCCGTTTTACCATATTCAAAATCTGGATTAATTGGTGCTACAATACTGGGTCTTGGAAGAGCTGTTGGAGAGACCATGGCAGTCACAATGCTGATAGGAAATGCAACTGGTGCTGCAGCTTTTCCATCTTCTCTATTTGGTCCTGGACAAACATTGGCCAGCATTATGGCAAATGAATTTGCAGAAGCATCACAAGGAGGACTTCATCTGGCTGCGCTTGTTGGTATTGGATTAATTCTATTTATCATGGCTTTTGCCATTAATGTAGTTGCACATCTTCTTGTTGCACGAGTAGTCAAATCACACGAAGGAGCTGTATTGGCATGATAACTGTAGAACAACGAGCAGAATTTAGAAAACATTTCAGATATAATGTTGGCAGAAGGCTTGTTCTTGACAAAGTCGTCAAGTGTGTAGTATTTCTATGTGTGGTAGTTGCAGTTGTACCGCTTGTAGCTATTCTGATCAATGTGTTTACTAACGGCGCAGCTGCTCTGTCATGGGATTTTCTTACCCAGATACCTGGAGCAGTAGGAAGTGATGAACCTGGTGGAATAGGTCCTGCCATTCAGGGAACTATCGTACTGCTTGGACTGTCTAGTCTTATAGGTGTGCCAATTGGTGTGATGGGAGGAATATTTCTATCAGAGTATGGCAACAACAGATATGGTAGAACTGTACGGTTTTTCAATGATGTTCTTGCAGAATTTCCAACAATAGTAATTGGAGTCTTTACATTTGTTTTGATCGTATTGACTGTTGGAAACTTTTCTGTTTGGGCTGGATCTTTTGCACTCTCTATTGTAATGTTACCTATTGTCATGAGAACAACTGAAGAATCTCTCAAGTTAGTGCCTGTTACATACCGAGAAGCGGGTTATGCTCTTGGAATTAGAAGATGGAGAGTAGTTTTCACAATAGTGTTAAGCGGCGCAAAAAGTGGTCTTATAACCGGAATTTTATTGTCAGTTGCAAGAATCGCTGGTGAGACGGCACCTCTTGTATTTACAATTCTTGGAAGCAGTCAATTCATACAAGGTCTGGATGGACCCATCGATGCACTACCGTTACGAATTTGGAGACTTTCATCTCTTCCATATGATAGTTCTGTAACACAAGGATGGGGTGCGGCATTTGTTTTGATAATTATGGTTCTTGCTATCAACATTGGTGTAAGATATGTATTCTTACAAAAGAAGGGGAAAACTTTTATGAAGTTCAAGAAGATGGGGGTAATATAATGATGGAAACTGTTACAAAAATTCCTGCAACAGAAAATGCTACTGAAGATATAAAATACAAACTTGTTGCAGAAAATATTTCTGCAAGTTACGATGGTATAGTTGCAGTAAAAAATGTCTCTATGAAATTCCGTGACAAGGCAGTTACTGCACTCATAGGACCTTCTGGATGTGGGAAAACAACATTTCTTAGATGTTTGAATAGAATGCATGAGCTTACAAAACATGCAACACTAACAGGAAGAGTATTGCTTGATGGTGAAGATCTTTATTCCAACAAAGTAGATCCTATAATAAATAGAAGGAAAATAGGAATGGTATTTCAAAAACCCAATCCATTTCCTACCATGTCTATTTATGACAATGTTGCATGTGGCCTGAAACTTAATGGAGTAAAAGACAAAAAAATAATCAACGAGGTGGTAGAAGGTTGTCTTAAGATGGCCTCACTTTGGGATGAAGTCAAGGGGGACTTGAAAAAGCCCGGAATGAGTCTCTCAGGAGGTCAGCAACAGCGTTTGTGTATTGCCAGAGCGCTTGCTATACAGCCAGAAGTTCTTTTGATGGATGAACCAGCCTCTGCACTTGATCCTATTGCAACTCAGAAAATTGAAGAAATGATACAAGAGCTGAAAAAGGAATATACTATAATCATTGTCACACATAATATGCAACAGGCAACTAGGGTATCTGACTATACTGGATTTATGTATCTGGGAGATCTGGTAGAATTTGGAGAAACAAAACAAATCTTTGAAAATCCTAGAAATGAAATAACTGCAAAATATGTCCAAGGGCAGTTTGGATAGAATATGATATTATGACTCGTCTAATAGATCCACATCTTGCAAATTTATCTGAAATGATGAAACAAATGTGTGACTTGTCAGTTAGATGCACAAATCTTGCAATTGATGCATATTTGGGAAAACAAAATGCACGAAAAGAAGTACATGATCTTTCCAGCCAAATGATGGATCTATATGATAAAGTTGGTGAACTTACATTTGACATGATTCTGAGGTACCAACCAGTTGCAAGCGATTTTAGACTAATACGTTCTTCACTTGAAATTTCATACGGATTTACTAGGCTAGGTAGATATGCTTATGATATAACACTGGTGAGGGATACTTTTGGTGATCTTTCTGATTGTAAAAATGAGGTGGTCTATACCTTGTCAGGTGAGATAAAACAGATGGTTAAACTTGCTGTAGAATGTTTTGCAACACTTGATCTAGAAAAAGCCAAAGAATTACGAACTGATGAAGATCTTGTAGATAAATATTACAACAAGCATTTACCAATGTTGATCACACTTAGCAGTGTTAAATGTGCGCTTGCAGATGCTTTAGTTCTGCGATATATGGAACGAATGGCAGATCATGCTGCATTTGTAGGCGATTCTGTAAGCTATATTGTTACTGGCGCAAGAACATATCGCTAACTCAAAACTCGTTTTCTTCTATTTGATCTATATAGATTACTATTTGATATGCAAACTATGTTGACCAAGGGTAAATAGAGTAACTTTTCCTGACAATATGATGACTAGAGTCATTCTGGGATTTACATTGATGTTAATCCTAATAGTGCCCGCATTGTCATTGCATGCAAGTGCGCAGACAAGTCAATCTTATACAATCACAGGGGCAGGATCAACGTTCGTGTTTCCGTTAATGGATACATGGAGAGTTGAATACAACAAAATACACCAAAACATCCAGCTTAACTATCAATCAATTGGAAGTGGAGCCGGGATAAAGCTCTTAGAGCAAAAAAGTGTAGACTTTGCTGCATCTGATGCACCATTGTCCACATCTGATGCACAAAAGGCTCCTGGTGTGCTTACAATTCCAGATTCCATAGGTGGAATAACAATTGCATATAATATTCCTGGAATTGATAAGGGATTAAAACTAACAGGACCTGTCATTGCACAGATCTTTATGGGGAATATTACCTCATGGAATGATCCTGCAATAGTCAGTCTCAATCCTGGGGTCAATCTACCTAGCCAAAAAATAATTGTAGCACATAGATCTGATGGTTCTGGAACAACTTACGCGTTTACTGACTATCTTTCCAAAATCAGTCCAGACTGGAAGGCCAAGGTGGGTCAAGGAAAATCAGTACCATGGCCAGTTGGTACGGGCGGTCAAGGAAATGCCGGTGTAGCAAGTATTGTAAAATCTACGCAATATGCTATTGGGTATATTGAATTGGCATATGCTTTCCAAAATAAAATGACATATGCCTTTGTCCAAAATGCTGACGGTAACTCCTTTGTTGAGCCAACTCTTGATACTGTTGCAGCAGATGCTGCAGCGGCTAGCACAAACTTGCCAACCGCAGACGGTGACTGGAGTCAGGTGTCCATAGTAAACCAACCTGGAAGTAACTCATATCCGATATCTACACTGACTTATGTGATGATATACAAGGACTTGAGTACAGTGACCGGAGAAACATCTGACAAATCCACTGAGATAACCAACTTCCTCAACTGGATAATCAACGATGGTCAGCAGTACGCTACAGGCTTGTTGTATGTACCACTGCCGGACTCGATCAAAAAGATTGATGAGGATGGACTTGCAAAAGTGACATTTTCTGGAGGCGCAGTTCCTGAATTTGGTCCAATCGCAGCTCTGGTTCTTGCAATTGCAATTGTATCCATAATTGCAGTTTCAACAAAAACCGGACTTAGATTTAATCCAAAAATCTAATCTTTTTTATTTTTTCATAATGTGCAAATCGCAACTTGATGAGTATGAATAATTCAATTCTCAATTCGGCATAATACGATGATTCTCATAACCTATGTTGATCTACAAGTGAATTTCATAAATCAATGTAACATATAGCTATTTACGTGATCTATGTCGATTATATGTAAATAAACAAATCTTTCATACGCATTTAATGACAAAAAAAATCTGCGTAGGCTTAACATTAATGTTAATCCTATTAGTACCGACAACTGTTCTTAGTGCGCGTGCAGATTCTGCACCTCCAGCACCTGGTGACAGCGATAAATACAATTTCAATGCAGGGGGATCAACTTTCGCATTTCCAATCGTGGATAAATGGAGAGTTGAATACAATAAACTATACCCTGGAATAACATTGAATTACCAGGCTATAGGCAGTGGAGCTGGCATTAAGCTGTTTACAGCAAAGAAGGTAGAGTTTGCAGGAACTGATGCACCATTGCAAACTTCTGACATTGCAAAGGCTCCAAAAGGAACACTTACAATTCCAGAATCAATGGGCGCAATAGTTGTTACATACAATCTTCCAGGAGTCCAGAAAACTGGACTATTACTAACTGGAGATGTGATAGCAAAAATCTTTTTGGGTCAGATCATTTACTGGCATGACCCAGCTATTGTAAAACTTCAAACTGATCCAAGCATTGCAAAAGCATTGCAGGCAGATAGGAACAAAATAATTATTGTTCACAGATCTGATGGCTCTGGCACAACGTTTGCCTTTACTAGCTATCTCACACAAGTAAGTTCTGATTGGAGTGGCAAGGTAGGACATTCGACATCTGTTCCATGGCCAACAGGAATGGGAGGCTCTGGTAATGCCGGAGTTGCAGCAATAGTCAAAAAAGTTCCTGAATCTGTAGGATATGTTGAATTGGCATATGCAAAAACTAACAAGTTGGCATCTGGAATTCCAATGACATATGCTTTTGTTCAGAATCATGACAAGACTGCATTTCTTGATGCTACCGTGGATACTACTGCAGCTGCAGCAACAGGAGCAATATCCTCACTACCTGCAGCAGATGGAGTTTGGAGTACTGTGTCCATTAATAATGCACCAGGACCAAACGCATATCCAATTGCCACCTTCACCTATCTGTTGGTGAATCCAAACCTTGAACAACTCAAGGGAATGGATAAACAAAAGGCACAGGATCTTGTCCATATGCTCTACTGGTTTGTAACAGACGGCCAGAAATACGCTACAAAACTATTGTACGTTCCACTACCAAGTGCAGTACAAGAGTTAGACAAGAAGGGTATTTCAGAAATAAAGTTCAATGGCCAACAGCTCTGGTCGTATCCATAAGGGATATCTCTCCTTTTCTTTTTATTTTCTCCAAAATTATTTATGCAATAATTTCTATGGTCAATATTGTATGAAACATTTGCAATCAAATCAAAACAGATTCTATGGTGAACTACTAGAACTACTTGCACTTTGCTAAAAGCGAGGATCATACTATGTAATGTGATTATATCATGCCAGATGAGAGCTGCAGAAATTGTGGAGGAGAACTTGCAAAATATCTTTGGTGCAGTCAGTGTAGGAAAACAATACAAAAGATATGCAAAATATGTAGCAGAGAAACTTCTCAGCATCAGCATACTATGTGCCTCTCTCAACTAGTCGACCTGAGATATCTAACAAAAACTGCAATGACTGGGTAGAAACAATCTTGGTTCTGTCTAATTAAAAATAAGAAAAAGGGTTAGTTCTTGACTAACGACTGTCGTAATGTCACTTTCATCTTGTATGCTGTGAGAATTTCCTTGCATCTGTTTCTTATGGTGACCTCTGTTATTCCTGCAACACTTGAG
>JANWLA010000034.1 GCA_025451075.1 Nitrosotalea sp.
GCTTATAAAAACCATACATGGGTAAAACCAATTGCGGGAGTCGCCCAGCCTGGTCAAAGGCGCTAGCTTGAGGGGCTAGTATCTTAGGATTTCGTGGGTTCAAATCCCATCTCCCGCATTAATGATTCCAAGACAATATGCATTGAATTGATTGAACCAATATTTTCGTAAGATGATAAATCATGAAATGATCTCAATGCGTAATTATTTTCATCTATCTGTTATTTGGATAGTTCTTCAATAATGTACAGATCTATTCTTTTGTGATCTGTATTATGAAATCTCTCATGGATGGCAAAAGTATCACTTGATTCCTCAAAACTTTATGGATATGCTTTGTACTGTATCGTGCTGTTTGTGGGTGTGATCTTTGGTAAAGCCCTTATTTGACATGAAATTCTGTATTGTTGTGGAAATTACTGTAAAGCAAATGATGCAAATTGAAGAGAATGGACATCAAATGGGCTTTTTTAGAAAACTGATGATGGAAAATGCGGGTGCTATTACTGCAAGACATATTGTTGAGCGTTATCCTGATTTAACATCAAAAAAGATAACGATCTTTGCTGGACTTGGAAATAATGGGGGAGATGCCTTTGTTGTGGCTCGCCACTTGGCTGCGTTTGGCTGTACTCCAACTGTTGTACTTTTAGGACATCCAGATAAAATAAAAACAGAAGAGGCACGATCCAACTGGAAGATTTTAGAGAAGATGAATTCTGTAAATCTCATACTTGCATCTGATGTCAATGATATTATCCGCGATGTGGACGTAATGGTGGATGGAATACTTGGAACTGGTATATCTGGAAAAGTTAGGGAACCATATTCGTCAGCAATAGATCTGATAAATCAATCACATGCTTTCAAAGTAGCTGTTGATGTTCCATCTGGTCTTGATCCAGATACGGGAATGGTAAATGACAAATGTGTAAAAGCCGACATTACCATAACCTTTCACAAGATGAAAATTGGGATGCCCAAAGGTCAGGATATGTGTGGGAAAATAATGGTAGAAAAAATAGGAATTCCGCCTGAAGCGGAGATTGGAGTATTGTTATGAAAGTATACCAGCTTCAAGTAGGAAACATGCAAAATTTTACATATGTTCTTGAAGATGAAGAGACAAAGGAATCTGTTATCATTGATCCCTCATGGGATCTTGAACTAGTGCTGGAGACAATAGAAAAAAACGATCTAAAAGTCAAATACATCATAAACACACATCACCATTTTGATCATACCATAGGAAATGATGCAATGGCAAAACATACTAAATCTAAAATCTTGCAACATGACTCCTCTACTCTGAAAAACGATATGCGTGTATCTGATGGCACAAAAATAACATTTGGTAAATCTGAACTGACTGTTATGCATACCCCAGGACACTCAAAAGATAGTATATGTCTAATTGGTGATGGAAAAATCTTTTCGGGTGATACACTTTTTGTGGGAAACTGTGGCAGAATTGATTTGCCTGGAGGAAGTGCAAAAGAGCTTTATCATAGCCTGTTTGATACTCTCTACAAACTTGATGATAACCTGATGTTGTATCCAGGACACAATTACGGGAGCTCTCCAAATTCAACTATCGGCAAAGAAAAAAAGACAAACTTTGTATTGCAACCTAGGACTGAATTGGAGTTCTTGGATTTTATGGGCCGTGATTAGTCATTGCAAGACATAGAAATACTTGGAAACAAGCAAAAGGGTTTAGAGTTCATAAAACAAACCGAACAAAAAAAATTCATTTTCTCTCTAGTGATATCCTATACTGAAACATCTGAAATACCTGGAATAACGATGGCTGGCGAACACCCCGATCTGATAAAATTTACAGGACCTGCTGATGCTGAATTCATTCACTATGGATATTGCAGAAGCATATCTGTAATTCCAATGACTCCTGATGGAAAACCAACTCCTGCATTGTTGACAAAAACTGCACTGGAAGCGGCAAGTATTCCAAGTATTGTTATAAATGCGGGCAGCAAAATATCTCCAAAACTTCCATTCATAGATATGGATTTGGATTATGGAAAAAATATTGGCAAAGAACCCGCCCTTAGTCTTGATGAAGTTGGAAAAGCAGTAGAATATGGTAGAATAATTGGAAGATTTCTTGGGGCTTCAACTGATTGTGTCATAATTGGTGAAAGCATTCCTGGTGGTACTACCACTGCACTTGGAGTGCTTGAAGGATTTGGAATTACAGGATTTGTTAGCAGTAGCATGCCACATAATCCTGTCGAGCTCAAAGTTCAAACAGTAAAAGATGCCTTGAAAAGACTTCAAACAAAAGATCCATTTGAAATCATATCCCAATTAGGTGATCCAATGATCCCTACAATTGCAGGTATTCTTAGTACAGCTTCTGAAATTTCTAGAGTATTATTGGCTGGTGGAACCCAAATGGCAGCAGTACTTGCTTTTGCAAAAAGTATGGGATTTGATGGAAAAAACACTGCTATTGGTACTACTTCTTATGTGGCCGAAGACAAATCTGCGAATCTCGTAGATGTCATATTGCAGATATTGGATATTCCTATACTTGTTGCTAAACTCAAACTTGCAGAATCCAAAATTTCTGGATTGAGCTCATACGCTGAAGGATTTGTCAAAGAAGGAGCAGGTGCTGGAGGCGCATCCATTGGTTGTATGTTAAAAACTGGCATTGATGCCAAAGGTCTTTTGGACTTGACTGAAAAAGAATACTTGAAAATTACTTGACTGTTACTGATTTTGCCAAATTTCTTGGATAGTCTGGATCAAAGTCTTTGTCAATTGCAGCATAATATGCAAGAAGTTGTATTGGCACTATTTCTACAAGCGGGTATAATGACTCGTTGATGCTAGGAATGTCTATCCAATAATCATATACATCACTTGGTTTATCTGAAATTCCTATTATCTTGGCGCCTCTTGCTTTTATTTCTCTAGCTGATGTTAAGGTATCATTGTAGGTGGAATCATTGGGGTTTATGATCAAAACATAAGAATTGGAATCCATCAATGCTAATGGACCGTGTTTTAATTCTCCACCGGGAAGTCCCTCTGCATGTATGTATGTGAGCTCTTTTAATTTTAATGAGCCCTCAGAGGCTATTGGGTAGTGTATTCCTCTTCCTAATACGTAAATATCTGAAACATCTTTTAGTCTCTTTGCAACATCTTTGATTTTAGAATCGTTGGAAAGGATCTTCTTGATTGCTTCTGACACTTTTGTAAGATCTAATTCTATGCAACCATTGCATATTTTATCAACCATCTTGTATAGTACAACTAGTTGTGATGTGAAACTTTTAGTTGCAGCAACTCCTATTTCTGGACCGCAGTTTAGTCCCATAGAAATAGAAGATTGGTGTACTAGTGAAGATGTCATCATGTTGACTATTGATATGATCTTTGATCCTGATTTTTTGGCAATACTTACAGCCTCTAACACATCTGCACTCTCACCGCTCTGAGATATTGCAATTAGAATTGATTTTTCTTCAAACATGTCTGGAGAAAATTGTGCTTCGCTAGAGATCAATGTGTCGATCTTTATCTTTGCATATTTTGAAAAAAGAAATTTTGCAATTAATGCCGCATTATAACTTGTCCCGCTTCCTGTAATGTACACATTTCTTGCATGTTTTATCAAATCTGAAGCCAAGTCAATCTCAAGTTTGGTATTGTTTCCTGCATTCAATATTGTTGATGGTTGTTCTGAAATCTCTTTCAAAGTATAGTGCGCATATTGTCCCTTGTATGCATCAGCAAACTCCTTTGATACTTTTGTTATCTGATGTTGTACTGGATTTGCATCAAAATCAAAGATCTTCAATCCATCTTTGTCAATGATTACAAATTCTTTGTTATCTGGATAAATTACTTCATCCGTGTATTCTACAAATCCCAGTACATCGCTTGAAATAAAAAATCCTTCTTTTCCAACTCCAATTATTAGCGGTTCATGAAGTCTAGCTGCCGCCAATGTACCATCTTGAAAAACTGCTACAAAAGCATAATTTCCTTTTAATTCTGATACTGTATCCACCATTGATTTTTTGATTTCTCTAGTCTTGTCATAATTATATTGAAGAAGATTCGCTATTACTTCGCTGTCTGTTTGACTTTTAAAAGCATAACCTCGTCCTTGAAGTTCTTTTTTTAACTCTTCATGATTCTCAATTATTCCGTTGTGTACAATAGCTACTTCTCCTGAGCTTGATGGGTGTGGATGAGCATTTACGTCAGTAACCATTCCGTGTGTGGCCCATCGTGTGTGACCTATTCCTATAGTTCCAGAAAGCTCGTCTAGTTTTACTGCCTTGTTTACCTCTAATACCTTGCCTACTCCCTTTCTTACATTAATTTGGTGCTCTGAAAAAGTTGCAACTCCTACACTATCATAGCCTCTATACTCCATTCTTTTTAGTCCCTTGACTATTATTGGAGCCGCGGAACTGATGCCAAGATAACCTATGATAGAACACATGTTGATACCTTATACATTTTCTTGATAAATAATGATTGTGTGTGCTTTATTCGGCTGGCTGTTCAGTTTTTACTTCTTCTTGGGGAGGTTGTTGTTTTGTTTTGTTAAGGTCTAATTCTGGGGATAAGTGAATTTGATCTTCTTCCTCTACTTTTACAGTGTATGAAGGAACTGTAACTACTCTTTCCCCAATCATAACGTGACCATGAACAACTATCTGTCTTGCTAGATATGGACTCTTGATTGATTCCTTTTTCTGGATAAATGTCTGTAATCTTCTAGACAAAAAGTCAGTTACTTTTAGATTGAGTACATCATCTAATGTTGAATTTTCTTTGACTAGTCCAACTCTTGCAAGTGACTTCATCAGTATTGGCTCTTTTGTACTTCTGACATCTTTGGTTAAAGCTAAAAGTGATCTTGCTTGATTTCTTATTCTTGAAAGTTCTGTATGTGCTTTCCATAATTCTCTTTTATTTTTGAGTCCAAAAGTACCTAAAACATGTAACTCCTCATTTAGTAAATCATAGTTAAGAGGACGTTTTGGCTTTCTCCACATTTTTCGTGAATTCTTTGGATGATCTCCCATCTAGTACACCTACTTTTTCTTGTCCGCTGCAGGTTTTGCTGCAGGAGCTGCACCAGCCTTTGGAGCTGCTGCTGCAGGAGCTGCACCAGCCTTTGGAGCTGCTACTGCAGGAGCTGCACCAGCCTTTGGAGCTGCTGCCGCTGCACCTTCAGCTGGAGCACCGGGTGAACCAGCTGGTAACACCTTACCTCCTTTCTTGACTCCGACAGCACCGCCTTTTCTACCTGTAGTGCGTGTGCTTTGTCCTCGAACTTTTAATCCATATGTGTGACGAAATCCTCTCCAACTATTCATACCCTTTTCGCGTTCAATATCGTTTCTTACATTAAAATCAATATCTGAAGTAATAAGATGAAAATTATTTCCGGTGTCCATGTCTTTTCGTCTGTTTAAGAACCATGATGGTATGTTGACAGATGCTGGATCTCTCATAGCCTTTTCTATTTCTTCTACTTGTGATTCGGTTAGAAAGCCTACATTACTATTAGGATTAATTTTTAATACTTCTAAAAGTGATTTTGCAAAATTATAACCTATCCCTTTTACTTGACCAACTCCGATAATGGTCTTTTTAGCACCAGGGATATCCTTACCCGCAATTCTAACTATGTGTCTAAATTCCTGTGAAGACAAGTACAAAAAATCCCCTGCACCCCCGATAAAAACCATACTAAAATAATAATACTTTAAATCGTATTTCGAGAGTATTTATTGTAATGGCTCAAGAATTTGAAAATTTTGTTAATAGAAGTTATAATTCTGAACCAAAATATGCTGAAATCATGGCTGGTGTTCCTGAGGATTACAGACAAATCAAAACACTAAGGGATCTTTTGGAAATTAATTATAAAATAGTCGGTGCAAAGGAACAACTTCGTAGAAATTTAATTTCAAAGATAAAGTCAAAGAGTATCAAATATCCTGGAATAGTGGGTTTTGATGATGATGTCATTCCTGCACTAGATCGTGCAATATTGGCATGTCATGATATGATTTTGGTTGGTCATATAGGACAAGCAAAGACTAGGATAGTACAAACAATTGCAGATACACTACTTTCTCCAATGCCAATAATTAGAGGCAGCATGACAAATGACTGTCCTCTAGACCTTCCGCCCCGAGATTTAGTATTCTTGCTGGATGATAAAGAAAATCAAATGTCTA
Source organism: Nitrosotalea sp. (assembly GCA_025451075.1). Lineage (GTDB taxonomy): Archaea > Thermoproteota > Nitrososphaeria > Nitrososphaerales > Nitrosopumilaceae > Nitrosotalea. The sequence goes on from JANWLA010000034.1 coordinate 6,240, forward strand.
CTCCAAAATTTTATGTAGATGGTGAAAGCATGAAGAAAATTCGTAACAATAAACTTGATACTCCTATTGAATGGGTTGATGGTAAATATAGATTCAAGTATGTACTAGCAACTCCTGATATATCCGTAAAAGATCTGGTTGGTCAAATCGATGCGATCAAGATAACAAAGAATGGCACAGAAATGTATGAAATTGAATCATATTCTCCAGGTCAACTAATGCAAGCAAAACATGGATTGTTTTGTATTGATGAATTACCAGTTCTTGATACTAGGAAACAAGTGGCTCTCTTGTCTGTATTACAAGAAGGACGATTTACCACCGGTGCATATCCTGTTATATTCGAGCCAAAAACAGTATTTTTTGCTACTGCAAATCCTATAGACTATACACATTCTGGAAAAATAATTGAGCCGCTTTATGATAGACTAAAAAGTCATATTCAAACTCATTATCCAAGATCAATTCACGAAGAAATGTTAATTGTAATGCAGGAAGCAAAAATACCAAGATCATTTATCCCAGTATTCATGTTAAAGATATTGACACGGATTGTTCAAGCAGCTCGTTCTAGTACTGAAATCAATCAAGACAAGGGTGTAAGTGTTAGAATGGGAATACATAGTTTGGAACTACTTGTGGGAGAAGCAGAAAGAACTCGAAATATAATGCATGATATTTTGGCATTACCACGACCTTGTGATATATTTTCTATTGAGCAATCTGTAAAATTTGAACTTGCCGAGCTTGATGATACTTCAGAAAACCGTTCTAGAGTTCTAAAAAATCTAATCTACAATTCTGTAAAAGATACGTCCCTAGAATATCTAAAGGATGTAGATCCAAGCATTTTTGACTTGATAAAAAAAGAATTTCTTGGTAAATCATTTCAGGTATCACAAACAATCCTTTATTCAAATAGTATGCAATCATCTTATGATAATCAATTAAAAAATTTCAATTCTCTCCTAAATCTGGTTACTGTTATATGTCAAAAGATTATTTCCGATCAGGAAACCTTTGTAAAAGAAACTAGAAAATATGAAATTTCTAGTGACAACCTGATAATTTCAGAGAATGCACAAAATGAGCTCAAAGCTGGTGTTGTGGAATTGGTACTTGATGGTCTTTGCTGGATTGAACCAAAAATTCTAGATAGGAAAGAAGGTGTATACGTTGCAAACTAGTACTACTAAATTTGTTTACTTTCAAAATGAAAATAATAGATCTGAAAACCCCTCTTCGGAAATATCTCATGACCAACTCAAACAAGCCCTTAAAACTATAACAACCCAAGTCCTAAAAGAAAAAACACCATCAATGAAAGATCTTGAAAATGTACTAGATGGTATAATGCAGAGTTCTTCCTCAGAAAATCAAGCCAAAAGCGATAGTCAAAAAGAAACAGATGTGCTTGGTAATAATGAGTCTATAACAAAATACTTGCAAAAACTTGGATATCTCAAAGATGACAAAAAATGGTTAACAAAAAAAGCATTTTTTGAAATTGGACAAAAAATGCTTGAAGATGTAATGAATGCAATTAATGAAGGAGGTTCTGGTTTTCATGAAACCAAAAATATTGGTTTTGGAGATACATTACTTGATACTAGTAAAAAACTCGAAGCAGGGGATGACATTAAACATCTGAATATTCCAATCACATTACTGAATTTAATCCAGAGAAAAAAAAGTAAAAATGAATCAATTCAATTTCCACTCAAAATAGAATTTGATGATTTTGAAAAATTTGAAACAAAAGAAGAGGCAAAAGTTGCAGTAGTTTATTGTATTGATCTTAGCTCTACTATGAAATATTCTCTAAGTTCAGGGGATGGAACTAGAATAGAGGCTGCAAAAAAGGCTTTATGGGCACTATACGTATTAAATAAAAAATTCTTTCCAAATGATTCTGTTTATATCGTAGGTTTTGGCTCGTTAGCATCACAAATCATTCCTACTGATATACCTTATCTGAAGACATATGATGCAAATGATAATTTTCTTCATTATACGAATTATCAAGCCGCGTTAAGACTTGCATTAAAAATTTTGAAAAAAGATGGTTCTCACAATAAAAGAATTGTTATGATCACAGATGGTCAACCTAGCGCATGCTTTGTAGATGATGAATCACAAAAAAATGCAATACTTGTAGACAAACCATATTCACATTTTTACAGGCCTGATGAAGAAACTCTTTCCAAGATAAAAAACGAACGAGATATGCAACTATCCGTGGGCAGTGAGTCGGTGTATCTATGTTATAGGTATAAGCAAGTTGATCCTGCTGTGGAAGCAAAGACATTGCAAGAAGCAAAAAAATGCAGAAAAGAAGGTATTGAAATCGATACTATTATGGTAAGTGAAGAAGTTGAATTGCTGAGTTATGTAGAGAGTCTTGAAAAGCATTTGAAAGGAAGGGCATATTACATCAATCCAGAAAAAATTGATAGAGTTTTGATAAGTGATTTTATATCTAACAAGAAAAAAATATTACATTCTAGGAATGGCTGGTAGACTTGAGTGAAAGTTTTGATAAACAAAAAATGATGGAAACTTTGGTAGACCCAGATGTATCATCAATTCTTGCAGAGCTTGAAGGTGGAGAAAAAGATTCTATCTATCTTATAGATAAACTACAATTGTCCATAGATCAGATCAAAGATCGACTTTCATATGTGATAGAAAACAAGTTTGTCATGGTGACTCAAAACAATGGAAAGGAAATTTTTAATGTTGATTTGATTAAACTTAACAAAATTATGGAAAGTGATGATAATTTTAAAAACGTAGTAGATGGATTAACTGAATTAGATCAATTTCTTAATTAAGATTTGACGCGATTTCTTATGAGATACATGATGCCAACTGCAAGTCCACTAAGTCCTATCATTAATGCTATGAATCCTGATATGTCTGCCAATTCTATTCCTTGAGGATAATATCCTATAATTCCAAGAACTTGAATTTCTCTAGGTCCTTGATTTTCTATCTGTAGCGTATAATTTCCAGATGCAGTAATCTTGAACATTTCCTGAACTGGATTTTTTGTTATGGATTTTGTTATTATTGAAGCACCTGTAGGATCAATTACTGCAGCCTTGACATTGTCATCGTCTTTAAAATCTGTTATCTGGATGGAGTACACTCCATTCTGGTTGCTATTTTGGTTCATCTCTTTTGTAACAGTCATCTGTGTGCCAACACCCACAGTGTTCTGCTGGTTTGAAAGATTTTCTGTAGTTATCTGAGACTGATATGCAGTTATTGCAATTCCAATTAATACCAATATGCTACTAATTATTATAATTGGTTTTGGTTTTACCACATCGCATTTGATTTCTGACCCTAGTTAAAACTTCTCAGTGTTCAAATGACATAAAGCGCTAGTGAATTTCAGTATGAATTATTCGACAACGTTATCTTGTACATCTTCTCATATTAGAAAGTTGTATAAAATTCTGGTACTTCTCCTAGTCTTCTCTCTGATTGTCCCACCTGTCTCTTCGCCTGCAGTGAATGCTTATTCAGATCATCCTAATCTTTTTGTCTCTGCAGAAAATAGTCTTTTTGATAATCATTTTTCAGGACCAATGGTAATACAAGTTATTGTACAGGAAGATAATACTCAATTAGATCAGGCAATAGGACAACCAAATGTTTCAGTAGACGGAAAACATCTTCAAATGGTACAGGGTTCTGATGGTAATTGGCATGCCTTTTTTGCTAATACTGACAGCGCAAAACAGGCTGATCAGGCAGCACTATCCGGTTCTTCTGGACAAAGTATTGATTTTGGAGTATTTTGTTCAAGTTCAACTCCTTCTACCGTTCTAGGAATGGATATCTCTCAAACTGATGGAGTGGCAATTCCTGATTCTGCAGGATTGTCTGGTACTACCCAGGGAACAGCAAGTTTTAGTTCGTGTAGTGGTACGCCTACTACTCCATCAAGCCAAAATAATGTGGTAAGGAATCCTCCTTCTCTGAATGTAAATCCGCAAGTTCCAACCGGTCAAATTGGGATAAATCCAAATGTTTGGCCTCTTATCCAACTTTTTACATTGAATAATAATGTTCACATAGAATACGATCGTTCTACCGGTACGCAAAGTGTTGATCTTGATTATTCTGACATTCCAAATATTTCATTAAGTGTTGATAGGACTGGATATCCTGCAGGTTCCGATGTTTTTGCAACCATTAATGATGCTGAATTGAGCATTGATCCTACCTCTCAAGATTCATGGACTTTTAATGTTGGCTCTAATCCTGCTACGTTTTACCAAGCCTTTGCAGAATCCGGTAAAAGTGCAAGCGGTCCTGGACTGGTAAATCTGATACCTTATCTGAGTAGTCTTGGTTTCAAGGATAACGGACAACTGAGTATGGACACCTCCGATGTTGTCAGCTTGAAAACTAACTCTGTTCAAACAAGTTCATCTTTAAATGGTATATACAATAAATTGGTAACTTTTGTAGAAACAGGACCACATACTGGAGTTTTTGAAAGTTCATTTGGTGGTGTATCAACTATCGGTACATTACCGAATGCTCCACGGTCTCACTCTGGATCAATTACCTATAATCTTCAAGGTGTTTCCATTGTTTCAGGTACTTCAACTGCAAGTCTTACCGTTGGTAGTGGTCAGAGCCAATTTAGTCCTGGTCAAAGGGAAACAATTACTCTGGTAGATAATGATCAAAATATTAATTCCAATGCAGTTGATCAGCTAGATGTCTTTAGAACTTCTGCAAAAATCCCAACCTTGAAGATTGGAAACCCAATAACACTGAGTAGTTCTTCTGATGTTAAATTCTATAACAACTCTGCTTCAATCTCTGTACCATCTGCTGTATTTGATGCTAATTCACTAAGATTGATAATTGATACTAGATCTCAATCACTATCGAACTTTCAGAAAATTACATTAAACCTGGGCATCTCAGCACAATCTCTTAAGGACTTGTTCATTGATACTAGCCAACCAAACTCAAAGGGAACCAATTGGGTTAATTATGATCTGAGATCTTTTCAACAGCAGCTTGGAATAACCTCATTTTCCAGTACAACCATGACGTTATACTTTGGATCTGTCGGCGCTTCACCAGTAACAATAGTGACCCCTGGAACAATTGTATCCGGCAACGGTCTACTCCAGATAAGCAATTCTGCAGTGGCATCCATTGAAGCCATGCCATCAAATCTGCCCGTATTCCTAGAAATTAATTTCAATACCTCAGGTAATATTTCAAACCCTAATAATACACAACCAATTGTGTTTGATCTCTTTTCTTTTGGAAGTAATGGCAACCAGCTAGTAAACAATGCTATCTATAGAGCAGAACTACAAGAAACATCTGCTAACTCTGGTATATTTTCTGGAACAATGGAATATGCAGTAACCAATCAATTAAATCAATTTGATCCAAATCTGATCAAAGGCCTTCAAACTTTTGGTAGCAATATTAAATTTCTCGTAAATACTGAACTGACAGATTCCAATGCAATACACTTTTCAATTTTAGGTACACAGGGAGGTACATCAACAACAGTGACATCACAACAAAATCTTCCAACAAACACTGGTGTAGTTACACTTGATTCACCAAATTATAGAATTGGCTCTGATGTTACAATAACAGTCACTGATCCAGATCTAGTTACTGATGCTAGTACAATTGTGACGTACACAAGCGTCAATGATCCTAGTTCTTCGGCTGATGACACAGTTGGGGACAATAGTGGAAATATACTCTTAGAGGTATGGATCAAAGGATTCAGATTTCAACATTGTACTGTAAATGGAGTTGCATATGGAGGACTTGCTGCTACAGGTTTTACATTAACTGAAACTGGACCTGGTACTGGGATATTCAAGGGAATTTTCAAAATGCCTTCATGGATATGTAGTGAAGATGGAACTACTCTGATATCTCCCGTGGGAGGCAATGTTCAAGCGTGGTATCATGACTTTAGAGATCAATATGGTAGATCAGTCATAATTGGCTCAACTGTAGCAATTCCTGCTAAAACTCAACCTGCTACAACCACAAATCAATATACACCAAATATTGTCATGCCAATAGTTTCAACATCAACTCAGGTTAGCGATCAATCAGGAAGGCCCCTTTTACAAAGTCCACATGTTGGACAAACAATCAATTTCAAAGGTATGATATCCAACAAATACTATCAAAATTCCCAGAAAATTTCATACATTGTCCAAATAAAAGACAGCAACAACCAAGTGGTTTTCCTAAAATGGGCAGAAGATAATCTTGTGAATTTATCCACTACTAACGAAGAAATTAGCTGGGTACCAACATTGCCAGGCACATATTCTGCAGAAATCTATGTGTGGAATGGGATGGATTCACTAGTACCGCTTGTGGATCAAAATCAATACAAAATTCAAGTTCTGCCCTGATTAGTTCCTAAAATCTAAAAATTGTACTTGCTCTTGTATGGTGATACGGCACGAAGTTCCTGAACCACTTTTTTTAACGTATCTACCGTTTCATCTATTTCTTGTTCTGTATTTGTTATTCCAACTGTAAGACGCAATGAACCTGTAACTTGTTCATGTGAAAAGCCCATTGCTTTTAAAACATGAGATGCTTTTTGTATTTTTACAGAGCAAGCAGAACCAGTAGATGCAGATATTTTATTTTCATCCAACTTTATTATTAGATCCTCGCCATTTACTCCAAGAAAAGTAAAATGAGTGTTATTGGGGGTTCTTATGTCTGGATGTCCATTAATGGTAGTAAAGGGTATTTCCTGTATCACTCTTGAGGTTAATTTTGTGGTTAATTTTTTGAGATAGATTACATTTGCATCCATGTTATCCTTTGAAAGCGTGCACGCCATTCCAAATCCTACGATACTTGCCACATTCTCTGTGCCTGATCGAAGTCCATCTTCTTGACCCCCTCCTAATATTAGTGGCGATATCTTTACACCATTTCTGATGTATAACGCACCTACGCCTTTTGGACCGTTTATCTTGTGAGATGATATTGACAGCAAGTCAACACCAAGTTTCTTGACATCTATGGGAATTTTTCCTATTGCCTGAACCGCATCTGTGTGAAACATAATGCTTTTCTCCTTTGCGATTTGAGCAATTTCTTTTATTGGTTGTGTAGTTCCAACTTCATTATTTGAATACATTATTGTAATTAGGCAGGTATCAGTTGAAATCTCTTTTTTGAGATCTTCGGGATTTACAAAACCATATTTGTCTACGGGAAGAAAAGATATTCTATATCCTTGTTTTTCAAGACTTTTGCATGGCTCTAGTATGGCATCATGTTCTATGGATGATGTTATGATGTGTCTTCCCTTATTTTGTGATATTATTCCATGGATTGCAGTATTGTTTGATTCTGTTCCTCCAGATGTTATGAGTATCTCATTACTATCTGCATTGATGAGTGAAGCGATTCGTTTCCTTGCATTTTGAATAGCCACATTTGCAAGCCTACCGTGTCTGTGTATGGAAGAGGGATTTCCATATTGTTCTTTAAAGTATGGTAACATCTCTTCTATGACTTTTTCATGTACAGGTGTAGACGCAGCATTATCTAGATAGATCAATCTGTTATCACGTTGAGTTTGCCTGGTCTATAGCCGTTAGGATCAATTATGATGTTGTGGAATCCTAACTCATTCATATATTTCTCAAGGACTGACATATTTTTTTTATCACCTAAAAAAACAATTTCATTTTTATCTACTTCTATGCTTGCACTATTTCCAAAATCACGAACTCTTACCTGCCTTACCCCAAAAAGCTGTTTAATCATGATCTCACTTTTCTCTATTCTCACAAGCTTTTCAGCCGTGACGGTACTACCCCATGGAATGCGTGATGCTAAGCAAGAGTTGGATGGCTTGTCATGAATTGAAAGGCCTACCTCCATTGCCACTCTTCTTACATCAGATTTTGTGAATCCGCTTTCTACTAGTGGACTCTGCACCCCATTTTTTTTGAGTGCTACTAGCCCAGGTCTGTACTCTTTAAGATCATCAAGATTTGTACCGTCTACAATAATGTCAATTCTTTCTTTTTTTGATAATGTAAGAAGATGTTCTGCCAATTCTGTTCTACAATGAAAGCATCTATTTTGATCATTTTTTACAAAGTCGGGATTATCTAGCTCACTGTATTCTATGATCACATGTCTGATTCTTATCTCTTGGCAAACATCCTTTGCAGATTCTAATTCTTCCTGAGAGAGTGTCTTATAGTCTGCAGTTACAGCAACAGCTTGTTTGCCTAGTGCTTTTTGAGCTGCATATGCAACTAGTGCACTATCTACTCCTCCTGAAAGAGCCACCAAAGCTTTTTCTTTTCCGTAAAACCAATCAACTAGATCTCCTATCTGTTTCATTTTATGTTTAATCTCCGTTTGACTTCATCTGATATCAAATCTGATGCCTCTTTGAATGATAGTGATAACGAATCTGCAATTACCTTAACTTCGTCTGATTCTACTTTGAAATGTTTTACCGTCTCATCGTGTTTTACAATCTTGCATTTTACAATAAAATTCTTTTTTTGTATTGATACGGGAACTGAAACAATTATTCTTGGAACTATATAGCGACTAGATGATCTTATCCGTACGCCCAAAGTGCCAGTCTCTGAAACAAGCATGCTGATTAATCTATTTGTAACTGATGAATCACATATTATGGAAACAAGGTTTGTTGGCCTTCCTTTTTTTGTTATGCCGGTTGTTACTGTAACATCTTTTGCACCATTTGACATCATCGTATCAATCATGTGTCCTATTATCTCGCCTGATATGTCATCAAGATTTGTTTCAAGGATTTGTACGGTATCTAATTGAAACTCATCTGCTGATTCACCTCTAACAATTTTCAAAACATTGGGAAAACCGTCAAAATCTTTACTCCCTGCACCATATCCTATTGATTTTATTTTCATTGCTGGATAAAACTCAGAGCATCTGTCTGCTAGATTTACAAGCAGACTTGCACCAGTAGGAGTAGTGAGTTCCTGTCTTGCCTGTCCTCCACAAATTACCATGTCTGAATCGCGAAATATCTCTAAAATTGCACTTGCAGGATTGGATACGGTTCCATGGGAAAATGTTAGAGTCCCCCCACCAACTGCCACTGGAGTTGAAATGATCTCATCTGAAAATAATCTCAAATCATCTAACGCAATGGCAGAACCTATGATGTCTATGGCAGTATCAATACTTGATGCTTCATGAAAGTGTACTGATTCCAAAGGCTCTCCGTGTATATTTGACTCTGCATGAAGCAATGATCTGATACTTTCTTTTGCAAAAACTTTGGCTTTTTCAGATAATCCTATCTTATCTGATGTGGATAATATGCATTCTTGAATCTCTATTCCTTTTCTTTCATGATGGTTCTCACTTGTTTCTAAAACAAGATGTGTTGCGGCTGTACCATACTTGTTGATTTTTTCAAAATCTAGTTTTACAATTTTGGAACCTTTGAGATATTCTTCAGTTGAGTATACGCCATTTATGACTCTGGATTTGTTTGCACCCATGTTAATTAATGATGAAAGTAACATATCGCCTGAAATTCCAGCTATCTGTGCATCAATTACAAGCACCATTATTTTCTAAACATACTGGAATGCATATAAATTGTAATTTGATTCATGATTTGGTTATACTGTAGAAAACTAAATTTATCAAGAGACAGTCAAGTTTAATTAGAGATTACATAGAGGGCCTTTTATGATTACAATTATCGGTTCAGGAAAAGTGGGCGGGGCGGCAGCATTGTTCACGGCTCTTAGAAAAGTCACAGATGAGATATTATTACTTGATGTGGTCCAAGGCCTTCCACAGGGGGAAGCAATGGACATAAACCATATGTTGGCAGAAAAAGGAATTGACGTAAACGTCAGGGGATCGAATGATTATTCTGAAATGAAGGGCTCTGATATCGTAGTTGTTGTTGCAGGTTCAGGCAGAAAACCTGGCATGACAAGGATGGATCTACTGAAAATAAATGCATCAATAGTCAAGGGCGTGGTGGAAAACATAAAGACACATGCCAAGGATGCCATGATAGTTCCAGTAACCAATCCGTTAGACCCGATGGCATATCTTACATACAAAGTTTCAGGATTCCAGAAGAACCGGGTGTTTGGGATGGGAGGCATGCTTGATTTATCACGCTTTACGCAATTCATCCACGAGTCTACAGGTTACTCTAGAAATTCAATACGCGGTCTTGTTATTGGTGAACACGGAGAAAATATGTTGCCTCTTCCAAGATTTTCTACAGTTTCCGGAATACCTTTGCCCTCAATCTTACCAAAAGAGAAAACTGATGAGATTGTACAAAGTACAAGGCAGGTTGCTGCAAAGGTGATAGAACTCAAGGGTGCAACGGTCCATGCCCCAGGCAATGCAATATCTACAATAGTAGAGGCAATATTGAATGACACAAAGCAAGTCATTCCGGTTGCAACATATCTTGATGGGGAATATGGTTATTCTGATGTCTCCATAGGCGTTCCTGCAGTCATAGGAAAAAACGGTGTTGAAAAAATAATAGAGCTAGACCTGGATTCAAACGAAAAAGAATGGTTCAAAAAGGGAGTGGAAAGCGTCAAGAATGCCATCTCAAATCTAGGTACTGATTAAATTTTTAACTACAATCTAATTACCTATTATCATTGGATCTTACTGAAATACTAGAATCACTTGAGCTTGGAAAGATAACTGTGTCTAAAGCAAAAAAATTGCTTTCTCTTTACGCTGTAGAAAAAATTGAAGATTTTGCAAAAATAGATGTAAGCAGAAAATTAAGGCGAGGAATCCCTGAGGTTATATTTGCTGAAAAAAAAGAACTTTTTGATCTTAAAAAAATAATTCTTAAAGCTACCTCAAAAACAGATTCAGTTCTTGTCTCACGAATAAATAAAGCACATTACAAGAAAATACTGGATTTTTCTCAAAAGAACAAATTGAAAATACGTACAGGAAAGAATACTACTACCATACTTTTCTCTAAGAAATTAAGTTCTACTGGAGGAAAAGTTGGCATACTCACAGCAGGAACTTCTGATATTGGCGTGGCAGAAGAAGCAAGACTAGTGTGCGAGTCTATGGGATGCCAATGCATTTGTAGTTATGATATTGGAATAGCTGGAATCCACCGACTTTTCCCTGTAATCAAGAAAGTAATACATGAAGAAGTGGATGCAATCATAGTGGTTGCTGGAATGGAAGGAGCACTTGCATCCGTAGTGTCATCATTGGTGGACATACCAGTAATTGGGGTTCCTTCATCAGTTGGATATGGTTATGGAGAAAAAGGAGTTGCGGCATTAGCATCTATGTTACAAAGTTGTACTTTGGGACTCTCTGTTGTTAATATCGATAATGGTATTGGTGCAGGAGCATTTGCTGCTAATATTGCTAATAGAAGTATGCGAAAGAAATCAGGTTTTAATAATTCCAAGACTTCCTAATTCTGAACCTATTCCATATCCTATGAGGGCAATACCTGTGCCAAGTCCTGCCATTTCTAATCCTCCTCGCAACATGCTGATGTTTGCAATTTTTGATTTTATGGCACCGATTACAAACGATGCAGAAAGGCTAACCCCAATTGCTACAAAGAGTGGAACATATCCACTCAAAAAGAAATATGGTATTATTGGCAGAATTCCGCCTACAAGAAAAGCACCGAACATGCGAAATGCACTTTTTACGGGACTCCCAACTATTTCTAAATTCAATTTGAGCTCCTCTGTGAGCATTGTATCTAACCAAACTTTTTTGTCTGATGTTATCTTGTCTACAATTTTCTCTAAATCTTGACCTGCGAATCCTTTTGCTTTGTACACATCTTCTATTTCTTTTCTCTCTGCTTCTGGAACATTATCCATCTCCCATTTCTCACGTTCAATTTCTGAATCTAAAATCTGTCTTTGTGATTTTACTGCAAGATAATTTTGAACTGCCATCGCCTTTGCACCTGTAAACATGGCAACAATTGCTGCAAGTATGATTATGTTTGAAGAAACTTCTGCTCCTCCAACGCCTGCTACAAGTCCTAATGATGTATTTATGCCATCTCCAAATCCAAATACGAAATCTCTTATCGAGCTACTTTCTTTTTGGTGTGCCTCAACATGTCGTGGCTCTACCCCGCTCATTGTTTGTAGTATTATGTGCCTGTTTATATGTCAAAAGTAAAAATTTTTTAAAATAACACACTCAGGTAAACGATTTATATCATAGTAGAAAGAACTCGAAGAAAGGAATGGCAGGAAGGAGAATAGTTCTAACTGCAGATCGTAGCCTTATGACTAACTATAGAGGTAATTTTCTTTATGGTTTTATCGCATGTGGTCCTTACGAAGTAGTCCCTGAATGGGTCTTTGATAAGGTATTCTGTCCTCCAGTTGAGACTGATCAGATAACTGGTGAAGCAAAGGTTGCTCAAGTAGGATTGCGTAGAGTAGAATCTGCATTGTTGCAAGGTTACAAAAGAGAAGATGTGTTTATTGCAAATCCTGATTATCTTGAAAAATGTATTGGTCCTGATACCAAAGTAGTTGGAATAAATGTAATGGATCCACTTGGCATGGCTCCAGTGACCACTACCATGTCACCAGAAAAACTCTCTTACGTTGCAATGAAGTTCAAGAGAATGTGTGCCAAAATAATTCAGCTAAAGAAGAAGTATAATTTTCATGTTGTTGTTGGTGGAAACGGAGCATGGGAACTTGCAAAAACTGATAGGATGAAAATCCATGGAATTGATACAGTTGTTGTAGGAGAGGCAGATGAATTAGCTTTAGACCTTTTCCATGACCTTGAAAAGGGCGATGCTCCCGAGTTAATGCACTGTTTTGTTAAGAATATTCAAAACATCCCTATGATACAAGGTCCTACTGTTAATTCTCTAATTGAAGCAATGAGAGGTTGTGGTAGAGGATGTGACTTTTGTGATGTCAATAAAAGATCAAAAAAAGATTTACCGCTAGAAAGACTACAACAAGAAGCAAAAATGAATTTGAATTATGGCTTTGATTCTATTTGGTTACATTCTGATGAAATGCTTCTCTATGGATGTGACAATAGAAACTTTCAACCAAATTATGATGCAATAATTGAATTGTGGAAAGGTCTGAAGTCTTTGGGTGCAAGATTTGTTGGAACAACTCACATGACATTTTCAGCTGTATGTGCTGATCCAAAGCTTCTGCATGATATGTCTGAAGTAAATGGTATGAGTGATGAAAAATGGCTTGCCACAAACCTCGGAATTGAAACTGTAGCACCAAGAATGGTCAAAAAACACCTTGGTGTAAAAACAAAACCATTTTCAACAGATGAATGGGGATGGGTTGTAAGAGAAGGTGCTAGGATACTAAACGAAAATCATTGGTTCCCAGCAGCTACTATCATAATTGGTTGGCCTGATGAGACTCCTGATGAAACCCAATATACTATAGATCTGATTGAAGACTTTAAGAAAACAAGAATGCGTGGTCTTGTTGCACCTTTGCTATATCAAGACTTTAATGAAAAGAATTCAATGCACTTTGGTAACCTCAATGAAGCTCAATTTACATTGTTCTGGAAATCTTGGGAGCACAATCTTAGAGTTATCAACGATATAATTCCTATAATCATTAGAAACAAGACATTTGGTCCTCCTATGAAACTAGTCATGTATGGTATGATAAAAGCTGGAACTTGGGCAATAATGCGTTATCTACGAGGTTTATCTAAAGATCTATTCAACGGTAAGCTTCCAGAAGATATAATGGAAAAATATACTAGGAGTAGATCCGTGAATGCTCCTTCTTATACTAGATAGATTTTTTCTCTAATTCTTTAATTGCTGCATCTGCAATAGTGTTTGACTTTGGAGTTAGAACGACAAAATAGATCTTGTCTGATCTCTCTGCAACTTCTACATTTTTGAATTTCTTTAGGTTCATGTCAAACTCTAATAACTTTCCATCAAGTTTTCCTTTCACATATATCATCAAATATGAATTGCCTGATGCCGGTGTTAGAGGTATTATTGAAAAAATATATCCTCTGTATGAGTTTATTGGCAAAACATTTTTCATTGGCGGGGCCATTGTAGACATGGCAATAAATATGTCCTCAGGTGAATCGAATTCTTCAAATTCAAAATCCATTATTTGTATTTGATAGCTCTTGTATAATAATCTATGATCTGAATGTCTATTGATGTGTGCGGAAAGTATCTACATTTTCAAAGTATATTCTAGATTAGTGTTAATCTTGTTTGATTTTTTAAAATTGTATTTTGTCATTAAATCCTAATGAAGTATCAAACATCATCGAAGAAAAATAGCATGCACTCTTTATTTGTCTAATTTGAAAATATTTGTAAATATCAGAAATAGTTAGTAGTATTTTGGCATAAATCTTAGTCCAGTCTTTGCTGACACTGCAATAATTGATACTATTGCAATTGCAAGTACTAGAGCTGCGATTGGGCCAAACTCTGGAACTACGATTGTACCAACGATGTCAACCTTGGAATCTCCATTATGGAATGGAATGCTCAATATTCTGACATTTTGATTCTTGGTCTCACTGAATTGAGTGACCTGTTTGCCATTGACTGTGACTATGAATGAACTATCTTCTAATCCTGCTGTGTTCACAGTTGCTCCCGTCAAGTTTGCGTCAGGATTTGGTGGCGGTGGTACTTTTGCATCAATCATGTTTCTAGGTAGGGTGACTGTGATGGAACCATCTGCATTGGTGTTTAATGAAATTTCTAGAGTATACTGCTGTGATAAAATACTCATGCTACTAACGGTGCCTCCCTTTATGATGTATGGTATGTTGTAAATTTGATTGCCTGACTGTAGTGCATATGTTGCATTGATAGCTTTAGTAATGGTAGAACTTCCATCGCCGCCATTATAATGGAATTGCACAGTAGCATTTGTGTATAATCCATACTGTGCAGTTATTGTGTAATTACCCGCATCTTTCCAATATGGGCCTGTAGCTGCAAATGTTTTGGTAAAACTTCCATCTGCTGATGGTGTTAGTTGACCGATGAAAACTAGGTTCTTTATTGGACTGATGACCTTGATTGTTACAGCGGTTGCATTCTCGGGGTCTCTTACATGTCCAGCCATGATGATAGTGTCTCCTTGATTATATGCAGGCAAGTCGGTGGCGATAGCCAATGGCGCTAATGTGGATTTACTTACACCTGTCTGATTAGCTTCTTGTTGTAAGAGTTGATATGCGGTTGTTTGATTTGCATTTGGATTGGTTGGACCGGCATCATCGGCATAAGCAGGTAAAGCAATTACTGCCATGCTTGCAGTGATTATTAATAACACTAAACAAAAGATACTTGATCTTTTCATACTTGCTAGCCAATACTCAAGGATCTTGAGTATTTATGTATTGATAAAAGAAAATTTGACTTCTAGTTCTAGTATTTTGGCATAAATCTTAGTCCAGTCTTTGCTGACACTGCAATAATTGATACTATTGCAATTGCAAGTACTAGAGCTGCGATTGGGCCAAACTCTGGAATTATCTGTGTACCGATTATCTCAATCTTTTCTGATGCCATTTGGAATGGAATTGTAACCATTCTTGTGTCTGTGGATGGTGAATCTGTGAATTGCTGCACTTCTTCGCCATCGACTAGGACTGCAAATGCGCTGTCACCTGTACTACTTTTTGCATCGAGCACTGATCTTGGAATGTTAAGAGTTATCTGACCATCGTTGTTTGCTTGTATGTTAACAACAAGGGCTTTAGATGCAGAGTTCAATGTTGCTCCTGAAACTGTTCCACCATCAATGGTGTAATCGATACAGTACATTTCAGTACCTACTGTAGCTGAAAGTTGTTGTGATGTACAACTTGTTTGTCCGCCTCCACCAGGTAATGTGAACTGTGTTGTTGTTGAAAGCAGTCCTTGTTGTGATCCAGCTTGAACATAAATGGTATAAGTTCCACCTGAAGTCCATAGTGGGCTTGCGGTGTTGATTTTATCTTGAAAATCACCATTGTTGCTCAATGTTAGCTGATCTATTTCTACAACCTTTCCATTTGGGTCTGAAACTTTCATTGTAACAGCTTGTCCACCTATGGAATTCTGGACATGTCCTGTAACAATTATTGTTGACTGTCTGTCATATGCATCTTTGTCTGTTGACACTGCAATTGGCAGAATTTGTTGAGATCCAGTACTGGGGCTGATTTGGCTTGAATATGTTGCGGTATCTGCCGATGATAAGGCAAATGCTGGCATAATGCCTACTACAGCTGCTGTAGCAAGAATAGCGATTAACGCATATTCTTTATGAGTACTCATCTTATTTGCGATTATGAAGCAAGACTATTTATGTATATTTAAAAAGACGATCAAAATTTGATGTTGGTATCATGTATGATGATCTTATTTTAGATCAATTTGTAGATGGATAGTTTGTCAAAACTAGATCTACTCTGATGTTATAATAGAAATTTGATTTAAAGCGTAGTTGAACAGTATGTTTCTATGCTTTTTTGGTTCTGATTGTAATTGATGAGTGTTTTCACTAGTGTGCGAAAATCATAAAAAATGAAAAAGTAGAGAGTTCTAGTATTTTGGCATAAATCTTAGTCCAGTCTTTGCTGACACTGCAATAATTGATACTATTGCAATTGCAAGTACTAGAGCTGCGATTGGGCCAA
>JANWLA010000035.1 GCA_025451075.1 Nitrosotalea sp.
ACTGCTTGCAGTCCAGCTGCAGGTGACCGAACCTGCTGATGATGGAGATGTAGAGCTTGATGCACCAGTTACTGCATTTGGCATGTTGGTATCCCATTGTTGTGTGCAGGTTGGTGAACCAAGTGTAACACCGCCGTATATTGCAGGAAGGTCAAGAACCCAGCTGTTTGGGTTTTGTGTCGTAATTGATATCGTAGGACTACTGGCAGCAGTATTGTGATTTGCTATACTAGTGGGTATTGGAGTTGTCTGATCTACCCCAGAAAATGAATATGCACCAACTACAGCTGAGGTAGCTCCTGCCATGGTAACAACAATGTTTCCAGTGCCACTGGGGTTTGTCAGATACCAAAACTCGGCATCATTGTTGAAAAATGAAGATATTTTGTTTGTTAATTGGACACCACCAAATGTAACTGATGCCACGTTGTTGTTGTTTGCCTCCACACCAACTACTAGTAAACGGTTAGTTCCAGTTCCAACATTAAAGTTAGAGAGTGTGAGTTGGTATGGAGAAGATGATACTGCTCCAGATGTTGTCTTGACACTGTTTAGTACGATGGAGCCTGATGTTGCAGCAGATGCAGTGCTAGGTAATAGAGATAATGGATTTACAGAGATGGCATTTGTCGGAAATATCAACAAAATTGCAAAAATGGCAAGTAGCGTAAATACAGAGTACGACTTTTTCACATGCTTTACCATACTGCAATACAGTTAAAATTCAAAGAATATTCACATATGCACAGATTTTTCCGTATTATTGCTATAGAGCTTTATTCAGTCAGAATGTTACGCAAATAATTTAATGAATCAGTTCAGATTCCATCTTGCACCATATCCATGACAGGTCGATTTATGAATTTAAAATGGTTATTTTAATAAGAATTATCTAAAGGCTACAAATTGCAAGTCTTGGCAAGATCACTTTTGGTTTAATGATATAATGCATGACATAGGTTATACCTGCACAGAATATCTTCAAAGTTTCTACAGTCATTAAGAAAAGATCTGCCTTCACTTGTCAACTTGTATCTCTTATTATCATGATTAGTCTCTCCAGTAACAAGTCCCACGTTTACGAGTTTTTCACAATTTCTAGTTGCAGCATCATGGGACATGTTATTAGATCGGGCTATTGAAGAAATTTGCGTATTATCTGATGACCTAATGTATTCCAAGATCTGCAAAAGCTGGCCAAGTTCAGTCCTTTTTTTCCTGCTATCATATTGGTATTCATGACTAGGTTGTGAATACACAGACTTTTGATCAAGATTGTTGTCTGCAATTGATCTTTTGGAATTTCCATTGTGTGTTGTATGGTCATTCAATATATTTTCTTGATAAAATGTTATTAAAAAAGTATTGTATAGATTGATCTATATCAGACTAGAATAATTTTTTACAGATAAAATTTTTCATACAATCATTTCATAAGATGATTACAGCAAAGTGTTAGACAATTGATTTATGATTTGAAACAAATGACATACTATAATGTGCTCAATAATTGGCTATACCGGCAATGCAGTTGCAGCACAGGTACTTGTCAAAGGACTAAAACGCATGGAATACAGAGGATACGATAGTGTAGGAGTAGCTACAATTGTTAGCAATCACATAGATGTAAGAAAAGGGGTAGGAAAAGTATCAGAAGTGGACAGTTCAGAGAAACTTCGATTGTTGACAGGTAACATGGGCATAGGCCATACCAGATGGGCAACACATGGAGTTGTAAACAACATCAACGCCCACCCGCACAAGTCAAGCACAGGCCAAATTGCAATAGTTCACAATGGAATAATAGATAATTACGGTACACTAAAAAAAGAACTGCAAGACAAGGGATATTTTTTCAAGAGTGAAACAGACAGTGAGGTGATAGCAAACTTGTTACAGCATAATTTTGATGAGACAAAAAATATAAAAAAATCAATGATGAAAACTGTTTCATCGCTAAAAGGTGAATACTCATTTGTGGCAGTATTTGAACAAGGATCGCTTGCAGCGGCCAAGTTTCATGAGCCAATGGTAATTGGAATTGGAAAAAATGGCTATTTTGTATCAAGTGATGTATTGGGGTTTGTAGAATACACAGATGATGTAATTTATCCAGATAACAAAGAGATTGTCATCATGGATTCAAGCGGACTTCTCCAATTTTTTGATTTTTCTGGCAATCCCGTTAGACATCAGGTTACAAAGGTTTCAAAAGAATTTTCTGACGTTTACAAGGGAGAATATGCACATTTTACACTAAAGGAGATTTCAGAGCAGCCAAATACCATAACAAGGGCCGGACAAACTTGCAAAGACGAGCTTGAAAAAATTATCACCCTATTAAAAAATGCTAAAAAAATCTATGTTACAGGAAGTGGCACCAGTTACAATGCTGCCCTTGTGGCAAAGCATTTGTTTCTAAAGTATGGCAAAATTATCATTGAACCAATAATTTCAAGCGAAGCAAGGTTCTATCCAGATTACTTTGATGAGGAATCAGTTTTGATAGCTTTATCCCAGAGCGGAGAAAGTGCAGATGTGCTAGAAACAGTAAAGATGGCATCAAGCAGGGGCGCCAAGATAACCTCGATTGTAAATATCTCAACCTCATCTCTTGTACACATGTCTTTACATTCTGCAAGCCTTAACTGTGGACCTGAAATAGGAGTGGCTGCAACAAAAAGTTTTACATCACAACTTGCAATATTATACAAAATTGCCAACAGATTATCAGGAGATTCGTTGAAACCCGATTTTGAGCAAATTTCAAAATCCATGAACGAAATTTTGTCTGATCATGAGTACATTCGTAAAATATCCAAAGAACTCAAAAACGCAACTGATGTTTACGTACTTGGTAGGGGAATTCATTTTCCCATTGCTGCAGAGGCAGCACTAAAACTAAAGGAGTTGACTTACATTCATGCAGAAGGTTTGCCAGGTGGAGAATTAAAACACGGGCCTCTGGCCCTCATGGACACTGATGCATATGTAATCATGATAAATCCAAATGATTCCACTTATTTGGATACATTATCTAGCACACATGAAATAAAGGCTCGCAAGGCCAAGGTGATTGGAATATCAGACAAGAATAATTCAATATATGATCATTGGATAAAGATTCCATCTACCAGCGAACCATTTTATCCCCTTCTTGAGATAATTCCACTACAGCTTCTTTCGTATTATGCAGCACTTGAGAAACAAACAGATCCAGATTATCCAAGAAATTTAGCAAAGTCTGTCACAGTAAAATAGTAAGGCATTGTTTTAGGCAAAAAGTAGTCATGTGCTGTAACAAAAAATAGAATTAATGTTCTAGTGTTTTGTACGTAAATGCACATAATCTTCGAATACATGTAATATAGATGATGACAACACATAGTTCGCTATCACATGTACATAATGACTCTTATGAAGAAGAGCACCATCACCATTTTTTGGGGACAAAAGAAAAAAAACATTTACACGCGCAAGAGATTGCACAGCAGAAGATCAGTTTTTGCATTCCAAGATGTTCTGCATGTAAAGACGAGATGCAATTTACAGAAGGAGAAGTAATTTATGGTGAAAGATGGTATCACAGTTTATGTTGGAAAAACATAGAAGAAGTAATAGAATTAGTGTCTCATTAAACCATTATCAAGATTCAGTGCTGGTGCATCAGGTTTTTAGAAAAATGCATCAATACTTCAAATACTATATTTTCATATATTTATCAAGTTCCAAGGTGAATTAATGACAGAAGATATGGAGAACCGCCAATTCATAGATAAAGTCAAAATTCCAGTAGAGTTGGCTCATTTCCTAAGGCAGGAAACGTATTCGTTACTTATCAAAGGTCATACAGGAACTGGAAAGACAACACTTGCCCTCAGTATATTACGGAAACTAAACATAGACAAAAACTGCCTATACATTTCAACGCGAGTTTCTCCAGACCAGCTTTTCCAATACCATACATGGATGGACGGATTTTTCAACCAGCCAGAAAAAATAGAGATCCCAATAGATGCACCTGAAAACGAAGAAAACAATCATTCCACATTTGTGGATGCCAGACTTGATGAACCAGTTACACTTTTTGAGCGCATCACAAATGAGTTGATGGACGTAAGAGCCCCAATCATTGTTATTGATTCATGGGATGCGATTGGATTTTTCATGGATAAAGAAGCATCAATGAGCAATTCCAAAGTATTACAGACGTGGAGAGAGCGAGCCGGTGCAAAATTAATTTTTGTTACAGAGAATCCAGAAGACAGAACACTAGATTTTCTTGTAGATGGCATAGTAGAGCTCAGGCAAAAGCGTTACAACGAGCGAATAATACGTGAAATTGTATTATCCAAACTGCGTGGAGTCAGGATAAACAAGCCTTCATACATATTTTCAGTCAACAATGGCATGTTCCAGAGTTATGATCACTACCACCCATCAGAGTTTTTAGATTCTTCACATTTTCTACAGCCCAGTGATGATATCAGAAGAGATTTGCTCAAAACCAAGTCTCATTTTACCACAGGATATCATGAATTAGATGAAATGTTTGGTGGAGGATTCCCGATGGGATGTACAGTAAGTGTAGAACTTGGACCCCATGTAAACGCCAAGGTTGCACTTGCCATTCTTGGCAAGGTAATTACAAATTTTATTACAAGTGAAAATCTCCTTTTATTCCAACCCTTTGAAAAAACTGGTCAAGATATGATAGTACAATATACCAAATCACTGGGTTTGCAAAACGACTTGGTAAAAATTATCACTACTATACAATCAAAAAAATCATCTGCGTCCCTCAAAGATAGAGTTGATAAGCAACTAGACTCGATCCAGCAAGAAATACAAATAATCAAGAAAAAATATCAAAAAAAGATGCTATTGACAATACTTGGCCCAGAGGTGGCAGATTTGTTTTCAAAAGATTCCAGCAAACAGGACCGTGAATCTCTGTCATTTATTAAATCAAATTCAGACTTGTCCATTTTTGTCTCAAGACGCTTGTCAGATAACAGACATACCCACTTGTCAGAGATTGCAGACATACGTTTACTCATAGTGGAGATTGACGGAACGTTGTGTCTCCAGTCAGAAACACCATGGTCCCACCTATATGCAATTGTTGCATCGCCTGAGAAAGGTAACGGAATCAATTTAGGTCCAATAGTCTAATCACGGTACACACAATACAATGTAACCATCGCACAAATTTGCAGGTTGGTACACATAGAACATTATACCATAGTGCTTAATATTCAGATACAGCAAACTGTGACTATCAATCATGCTTAGACAAGAAATATCAAAAAGACAAACATTTCGCGCTTGAGCAAAAACATGTCAAACAATTTTTCCCAATTAACTTTTGACAACAAAACAACCATGAAATCAAAGCCAGTTTTTGATCAGATATCCAATTCTCTTGATACTGATGAAGAGTTAGAATACAGTAAAATTCAATATGATTTTGTCAACATTGCAAGTCATGAAATAAAGACTCCTGTCCAGTCCATATTGACATATTCAGAGTTGCTTTATTCTAATCCTAATGAAATTCATCCAGAATATGTAGAGGCAATATATAGAAACGCGCTTAGACTTCAGAGATTATCCAAGAACCTTTTAGATGTTACAAAGATGGAGAACCATACTTTCACATTAAAAAACGAAAAGTTTGATGTCAATGAGCTTGTTTTATCAATAATACAGGATTTTGTAATGCATGCCCATAATTCAGGCATAAAAACTAAAAATATACAATTTTTATTTTCTCCAAAAGGACGCATTTTGGCATATGCAGACAAGGATCGTATTGCTCAAGTGATATCAAATTTGATAGACAATGCTTTCAAATTTACTCAAAAAGGAAGCATTTCAATAAACGTAACCAAACAAGATGACAGAATAATCGTATCTGTAAACGACAGTGGAATTGGCATAGATACACAGATTGCTCCAAGGTTATTTTCAAAGTTTGCCACATCCTCTGAAGACGGCATAGGACTTGGCCTTTACATTGCAAAAAACATTGTTGAAGCTCATGACGGAAAGATTTGGATTCAAAATAATCTCAGCAAAATCGGTGCCACAATTTCATTTGAAATACCATCCAAGATACGCACAGACGATTTGGTAAACCATCCAGGTGTTCCAGTAAATTTTTAAACATCAGGGATTAATACGAGGCATGAAAAAAATTCTAGTTGTTGATGATGAACCGGATATTACCACATCTGTAAAAAATGGATTAGAAAGAAAAGGGTTCGAGGTTCACACGCATAACGATCCAGTGAAGGCACTTGAAAACTTCAAGCCAGATGTGTACGATTTGATGCTAATAGATATCAGAATGCCCAAAATGAGCGGTTTTGAATTATACCGTGAAATTAAAAAGAAAAACGATGGTAAAACAAAAATCTGTTTTTTTACTGCATTTGAAGTGTATTACGAGGAATTTAGAAAAATGTTTCCAAACCTGGAGGTAAAATGTTTCATACGAAAACCCATCACAATTAGTGATCTAGTGACTCATATCAATTCTGAACTGGAAAGAAAATAAAACATCAGGCATACAATAGAATAGAAATAATCATAAAAACATGGTTTGACACAGTATTTTTGCTAAACATAACTTGTGGTCAGCAATATAGCGTACAATTAACGTGTGTACAGTAATAGAACATTGTACTAGAACAATCTATCAGAGAACTTTATAACATAGAATTCCCAGATGAAAAGTCTAGAAAATGTCACAACAACAAATGTACAGACCCATGCTGAATATCTACGATCTAGTAGACAGAATATTAGACAAGGGTTTAGTTATTGATGCAAACCTATCCGTGTCTCTTGTAGGAATCGAAATCCTAGTCATAAGAGCAAGGATCGTAGTCTCCGGAATTGACACATTCCTACGATATGCATCAGCATTAGGACTTGCCGCACCACCAGGATTACCGCCCAAGTAAGAAGAGAGAAGATTCGAATTGGCAGTATGTCTAGTTTGTGGCAAATTCACCGACATGGGCCTAAAAAAAGTAATGAGTGCAGGATGGGTCTTTACAAGATGCCCAGAATGTCAGCGTGGAACCCCACTTGATATCATAGTATCACATCTGTTGAAAACAGTTGGAGAGGAATATTTGGAAGGATTTTGTGAGAGACACTGGTTCAAAGATAGCGGAATTTGCGGTTATTGTAAGATGAAGCGAGAGGGGCCAACCGAGAGTGTCAGCTAGACAATTAGCACCGCAGCAGCTCACCATAGTAGATCTAGTTGATAGAATTTTAGATAAAGGCGTAGTGATAACAGGAGACATTACCATTTCAGTTGTTGGAGTAGATCTGCTTTCATTGAAAATAAATTTGGTAATAGCTTCATTGGAGACAGCAAAGAGATACGGAATAAAACTTCCTTGGGAAAAGTGGGATAAAGTACAACCAAAAAAAATAAACGTAAAAAGCAGTAAGAGGTAATCACAGAGTTGCAAAGATCTAAAATGCAAATCAAAGAACCAATACCTACACAAATCAATCTTGATAATGATAAACTCCAGAAGGGACTTGCAAAGTTAGTTCTTGTAGTAGTGGAATTGTTAAGACAGATTCTAGAGCGCCAAGCTCAGAGAAGAATCCAGTCAGGAAGTTTGACATCAGAAGAAGTTGAGAGGCTGGGTCTTGCATTCATGCAAATAAAACAAAAAGTTGGACAGATATCAGACCAGTTTGGCCTAAAACAAGATGAGCTTGATGGTACTCTCAAAGGCATACTCAAGACTACAGATTCCCAGTTGGCCAAAGCATCACTTGTTGATGTACTTGATAGTCTTCTAGTGAAGGGCGTAGTCCTAGGTGGAAGTGTAACTGTTTCTGTTGCAGACATTGACCTCATAACACTCGATCTCCTTGCTACACTTTCTGCAGTCAATGGCACTCGTAGGACTAGGAAAAAGAAAAATGGTTGACGGCAAGTACCTCTATTGTGTAAGAGAGGGATCCAAAAATCATCGCTTCGGTGATGTCGGATTATTTGGAAAACAAGCCTATACCATTACCTACAAAGACATTAGCGCAGTAGTAAGCAGCATACCATTCAAGGAAATGCAGCCAGATGTAGAAAACCTTACGGCTCACCAGAGAGTAATAGAGGAATCAAGATCATTTGGTACAACATTACCAGTCAGATTTGGGATAATATTCAAGACAGATGACGGCGTGAAAAAAATGTTAGTCAAATCATATACTGACCTAAAATCCAAAGTTGCAAAGCTCAAAGACAAAGATGAGTTTGGTGTGAAAGTAATCATAGACAAATCAGATCTTAAAAAAATCTCATTGGTCCAGCACGACAGCCTGGAGGTGGAGAAGATAAAGAAGGAGATCTCATCGTCAGGTGAAGGAACTTCATATTTTCTCAAAATGAAGATGGATGAGGCAATCAAGAACCAGACATACAGAAAAATAGACCAGATAAGCGGACAAATTCACAGCGAACTTACAAAGGCATCAGAGGAAGGATGTCTTTTGAAATCAGATTTTGATCAAATAGTTCTAAATGCATCATACTTGGTAGATCGCGATCAGACCACCAAATTTCATCAAAAACTAGACAAGATCAAGAAAAAGTATGAGGGTGCTGGTTTTATTTTTCACCTTAGCGGACCGTGGGCGCCATATTCGTTTTGTTGAGATTAAAGATATGATAATTACAGCTTTAATTTTGAAATTGACTCTTGGATCAATCCTAAATGAATGTAATAGAATTGCTACAGAACAGCAATCAAAAGATCAAATCAGGTGGTTAAAATCAAGATTACTCAACCTTAGATTAGAATATGAAAAAGGAATAATTGATGAAGAGACATTTAACAAAATGCAGGTTGACATTCTAAAGGATTTACGAGGTAGAGATTGACACGCACTTCTGATGAAACAAGCAGGGCAATACTTCATGCTATTCAGGTAAAAAATATTCAAAAGCACATAAGAGAACAAGTCGAGAGAGTAAAGGGGGATGCCTTTGCTGCACGTGAAGAAACAGTCCATCAAAGAGCAGAGAAAATAGAACAAGTTAGAGAAAAATTGAATCAGACAACTCTTGAAATACAGCACAAGCACGCAATGATAAAAGAAAGACTAAACCAAGAGGCAGTATTCAGAGAAGCAAACATCAGAGTAAGCAGAGGCCTTGAGGCACTTGAAAAATTCATCCAGGTTTTAAGAGATAGTCAGATGGAAGATGAGATGCTCAAAAAAGCAATTCGAGATCCAATAATATCAAGTTCCTTGAAATCAGAGGCAATGAAGATCATAACATCTGAATTCTTCAGATCCATTCAAAAACAGCTTGTAATGCAAACAGAGTTTATCAACATAGCAGCTCATGAATTACGTACGCCCATCATGCCAATACTTGTAAACATAGAGCTTTTAGAAGATCAGTTAGGAAAAGATAATCCAGAAATTAAGATCATAGCAAGAAATGCAAAAAGGCTTCAACGTCTTACTGAAAACATACTGAGTGTTGCCAGATTAGAAAGTAAATCATTCACACTAAAGACTGAGATTTTTAATTTGAATGATATAATTTCAACAGTGATCAGAGATGAGTTAGTCCAGTTAAGCAATGATAACATAGACATAGTACATGAAACAGACACTGAAGATATACAGGTAGATGCAGACAGAGACAGGATTGCTCAGGTCATATACAATTTGTTGCACAATGCAATCAAATTCACAGACATGGGAAAGATAGTCATTACTTCAAAATATACAAAAGACAGTGTAGAAGTAAGTGTGAACGATAACGGAAAAGGCATAGACCCAAAAATAATTTCAATATTATTTTCCAAGTTTGTAACAAAATCAGACAAGGGAACCGGGCTTGGCCTCTACATATGCAAGGGAATTATCGAGGCCCATGGGGGTAAAATATGGGCAGAAAACATGTTAGAAAAACAACAGGGTGCCACATTCTCATTTTCTTTACCAATAAAATCCAATACGGACTCGATCACAGCATAGATAGTAACACAAGATACATTACTCATACTTTTGTCATGAGACAATAGTCTTCAGAAAGACGATTTTATCATTTGTTTAGAACATCCTAGTTTGAGATGCCATAAGATGTCTGGTTCTTAAATATGGCAAAATTTGTCTTGGTTCCATCAATTATTATGTTTGACTTTCCCCACTCTATGTTATTTTTTTCATCTATTGCTTTTATCACATAATCACCTACTTTGAGGTTTGAGAAATTTGCCTCTCCGCGATAATTAACAATGGATGAACCAACTACATTCCCACTGGAATCAAACAGATACACAATAAAATCTCCTTTTTCAGGAGGTGCCGTGCTTGATTGTCCATCATAAAGCTTTACCGTAAAAAGATCCTCCACCCTTGGAGGCCATGGTGTAACTATTTTGATGTCCTGCGAAGTTCCAGGGTGTAATGATACTGGCAAGAAAGAATATGAAATGTGTGGACTGAGATTTACATCTACAATAAAGTAATTGTTTTCCAATATAGAAGGCTCTAGCCAAAAACGTAATGTGGCTCCACTTGAATCAGTAAGACTTGTAGCCCATGTTTTATTGTCTTGAGATCTTACATGAACTGTCGCATTAAAAATGGGCGTGTACCCATCATTATAAAAAATACTAGGCTGCAATCCCCCAGGCAAAGGCAAGTTAAGAGTTAATGTCTGAGAAGTTTTCTGAAGGTCTACATATCCCACGTTAGAGAACATTCCGTTTGCATAAACTTCGATTTTGTATTTATGGCCCAATGGTAAAGATGTGATATCAAACGGGTTTTCCGGAATGGACTCTACATCTCTGTATACAGTCTGGTTTGTATCTTGGTAAACTTTCAAAGTCATTGAGGATGAATAAGCCCTATCCCCTCCAACATATGCCAAAGTAACTGTAATGGAACCTGTATCTAGCATACTAGTCAACTCGTGTGATGTGCAGTTACAGCTTAAAGTATGGGATACAGTCAGGTGTACCGCAGGTGAACTAGTCGGGTTTTTCGATACGGCAAGACTTGCATCAGCAACAGGGTTTTTTGGTATTTCATTGTCCATCACCATGGCATAAGATTTGAAAGCCTTGTTGATATTCACCAGAATCTGAAATGATTTACTATCATATGCCCCAATATTCCACATGGTACCCATTCCAGTACCCATCAAATGGCTAGAGTTATCATAGAGATTGAGCCGCGGGAACATGGCTACGTAAGGTGTACCCCCATTAGCATACTGACCAGTTACTAGCACATAGTAGGGTCCACGTGTAAGATGAACATGATTAAATCCCATATGGTTGTGATTAGAGCCGTAATAGGCAGTTAGTGTCATGTTCTTGTCTGGCACAACTATTTTTGTGTCATTTATTGTTCCATCATCCCAATGATCAAAGGTATAATTCTGAAAGTCAGACATTGTTACCGTATAGCGATCTCCCATGATGGCATCAAAAGAAAACGGAGTAAATCCAGAGCTGTTATTTTTATCAGAACCAATCTCAGTCCAAAGACCATTGATTGGAATGCCGTTATCAGAATATGATTTGACTGTTATAAAGACAGACGCGGTTTTGTTATTTTGCCTGTTATTATTTTCAATCATACCCATTAGGGCATCAAGATATTTTGTTAGAGTGCCAAAAGGATTTGGAAGGGTAGAGTTTGTTACATACATGTATTGTATATGTTTTGCAGCATTTTCTACATAGGTCTTGTTTATGTCAGTTACACCATATGAAACAATAGAAAAATTATTTCTAGTAAAATTTGTGTGCCACCCTCCAAGCGACGATATTGTTGGAAGATTTGGATTATCATATATCACCAGATTATCCACGGTCCCAATGTAACTAGGTAATGTATCTGTACCAGGATTACCAACAGTGTAGTTAAGCCCTATTGATTTTGCATAATTGCTCAGATGAAGGTAAAAAGTTTCGTTACCAGGCACGTTTGACATTTGGTCAAAAAATATACCGTCAACATTGTACCAGTTCTTGTAATCATCAATATAATTTTTAATTGTAACAGTATCAATTTTTTGTGTATACACATAACCTAAGACTGTGATTCCTGATGACTGGAGTTTTTTTATTCCCGTTACATAATTTGGATCACGTGTTCCTGGGCCACTATCAGGATTAATTATTGCAACAATTGGCACTGAAGGGTGTAAATTTTTTTCTTTTATCAGATCATCCCATATTTCTCCAGGATAGCTGTAAAGAGGAACTATGATTCCAGTCTGAGTTGCCAAGGCTTCAGCGTTTTGTGGGTGTTCTGCAATGACAACGCATACCATCCCAATTATCGCGATCAAGAGAAATGATGGCACGGATTTACGTGGATTAATAAAATCAGAGAATATGTGTTTCCAAAAATTTATGACATTTACCCGATCTCCGATAGGAGTTATTGAGCGTACACCCATGTTTTACACTACAAGACTACAAAGTCCACTTGTTATTTCATTATAGGTAAAAACTACTAGAACATTAGTAAGTCATGCGCAATCTAAAAAAGCTATGATCTACCCATATTAGATGCAAATATGTAACAATCTTCTAGAACATTTTTACAATGTATTTTTATAACTTGTTTTGAGTATACATTCATGAAGAATCGTAGTAGAACAGAGATAATTTCAATGATTCTAGATTCAGTGAGTTCGGGTGCCACAAAAACAAAGATAATGTACAAAGCATATTTGTCATATGCCCAGCTAAAAGATTATCTATCATTCATGGAAAAAAATGAGCTGGTCAAACACGATGACGGAACACAAGTGTACAGAATAACTGAAAAAGGAATAAAATTAATGCGCCTGTGCGAAGAAGTTGGTGACATGATAACACCAGCACATGGCTATGAACTTGCAAAGATATCAATCTAAAATCATTATTTTTTTTCTACCTTATTTTTGTATGAAACCGTGGTTGTTTTCTAGATTATACTTTGTACCGTATTTATCACACCAAATGAGATCTTCAAAATCAGGATCGATCTTAGTGACAACTTTTATGTAATGAACTCGCTCAATAGTTAAATTTGATACACCATATTTGATAGGTGTAGAAAATATTTGAAAAAACCATCAAGGTTAACTGATTCTCAATCAGATGGAATCATAATAGATTCTAACAAAGCAGTAGCAATAGCAAGAAAGTTTCTTGAACAATATCATTCATCAATCATATTCAAGTCAGCGTACAATGATAAAAAAACTTGGATGGTTTCTATGGAAGTAGGATTATTGGATGATGACATA
The DNA here is from genome assembly GCA_025451075.1 of Nitrosotalea sp. Classification (GTDB taxonomy): domain Archaea; phylum Thermoproteota; class Nitrososphaeria; order Nitrososphaerales; family Nitrosopumilaceae; genus Nitrosotalea. The sequence continues at coordinate 13,310 of JANWLA010000035.1, forward strand.
ATTGAAGTTGCAATAGATGCAAAAACTGGAAAGATACTAGGATATTCTCACTAATGTAGATCATTTTACTAGACATTACCTTAAATTTATCGTATAAAGAATAATAAAAACCGTTCATGTAGTTTTAGATGTGTTCACACAGTAAGTAATCTTTAGAATTCAATTCCTCCAGTTAAAACATGAATAAATCAGTAACAAATTGGCTCAAATGGAATCAATTACAGACTTGATTTTATCACATATTGTATTGAAGAGTAACAGACATGAGTGTGCCTTAGGGATCAAGTGCATCCAAGAATTTTGATATAGGTTTGATGTATGAAAATTCTCCCAACCCATTTCTTATTGATTTTATAATTTTATATCGTGAATTTCTAGGCAGTGTCTGGAATATCTCATTTAGGTATTCAGGATACCTGTAACAGTGAGATACATTACAGCCATATTTTTTTTCTAATAAATCCACAACTTGGCTATAAATTTCAATACCATATCCCAAAAGCGCACTTTCTACAGACACAGATACTAATGCAACTCTTGCAGCATCATTATCACAGTTGCCTTGATAAAATAAAACGGGTTCTTGGGACTTGACCATATTATCAAGAACGGTGCTTATTTACTTAAGTTACCATGTAAAATTCTTCTAGTATATCATTACGTGATAGATAAAGTAAATGAAGACCATAACATGATACTGTGCAAGATAGACAACAATTTTTTAAAGATACAGAACAATATAGATATGAGAAAGTCCAAGAGAATCTAGTATTAACAATTCTTGAAAAAACTCTTGTTGGTGCACAAATTTATCACAAGGTGCTATTACAATTAGAAAAAAAATATGGCTGTGATCTTCATGACTGCTATAAACATCCATCATATCTAAGTACAATACTAAAAGACCAACATGATTATTCATACAAGAGTATAACAAAATCAATAAGCCAGCAGTTAGAGATATTTTCTGATGCAAAACCTATTACAATATTCCTTCAAGCATTTAATCAATAGTCAGACAAGACTTTATCATGTAGCGATACAGTCAAGGAATTCTACACCAGAATAAAATTAGAACAAATTTATATAAAAAACATTTAGGAAGTTTTACGCAAACTCAGATAACATTTGTGACACATCATAAAATGTTGAACACGTGCTGTGATATTTGTTGGGAGGACATTGAAGAGATTGATATTGATACGGAATTTAATTCCGATGGAAGTATTGTGTGCTTCAAGTGCCAGTCTGACTCGGGAGGCATGTAGGCCTCAAGACTAGGCTATTATGGAGTCCTCAAATATCAAGCGTTCCAATGGGTTGTATTTTTTTTCCATAAATTCCATTTTTTTTATCATATCTTTATTGTACATCACATCGCTCTCAGAAGCATATGGAGATTCATGGATAACAAATTCACCCACGTATAGTTTTAGTAATGTAACATGTTCTGAAGGAATTGGCAACGTATTGCTGACAGGGCAATTTAACAATAATGATACATTTTACAGAGTCATTTTTTTGAAAATGTTGATACATGATAAAAGTGGCCAAGTCCTTGCCACCGGTAATGGGAACATATCAGACATCAAGCCACATGAAACAAAGATCTTTAATGCGATAACCAGGTTTAGCGGTAATTTTTCTTCGTGTACGATTCAAATTGATAACGCAATACCAAAATAAGTGGATACAAAAATTAGCATAAAATAATATCATTTAACATGTAAAGATACCATCTATCAAATGCATAGAACTAATATTCTGCTGATCCTTTACAAAATAAGATTTTATAGACTATTAGAAATACAGTCATAGATTTTGGATACGTAGTAAAACTAGAAGACAAATACATGTTATTTATACGATGTATTTTAATAAAAAAATTCAAGATAGTTAACATTGAAGCGTCGTAGTGGATTGAACATAGTCAGGAGAGTGTTAGAATCGGCAAGACATGGAGCAACCAAATCACGAATAATGCATGATGCATATCTTTCTTCAGAAAAAACAAACGTATACCTAAAATTATTGCAAGAAAATAAACTATTAAGATGCGAACTTGGTAACAAGCTATACCATACCACTGAAAAAGGATTCCAGATACTCGACGAATCTAACGAGCTAAATGAATTTTTATACAAGGTAGATCCAATATTTTCAGACTTGGATTCTCTAGAAGAATTTTCTGATCAGTTTAGTGAAATGAAGGAATAGCATGACATAATTTTACAATTTGTCTCACATAACATGATACAGAGATGCAATGAATTCAATACAAGTTCAATAGTACATTACAAAAAAATTGAAAAATCCAATAAAATTAGAAACAAGGATCTAGAAGATTTTTGCATGGCAACTTAAATAAATTAATGCCATATTGGAAACATGCAAGATACCATACCAACAGATATGCAGTTGTCACCAGATGTAATCTGGAAAGTATGGGCAAAGGGTGAAATTTTTGCAGGCAATGATCCAGTTTTTTGGAGAAGAGACGTATGTGGTGCTTGGATCTTTCGTAGCCATCACAATAGAAAAGACTCTGAATATGGATGGGTAATAGACTGTATAGAACCAATAGCAGAAGGCGATGTTGATACCATTTCAAATCTACGTCCCGTACAATGGGAAAATACTACACGAAGAACAGATGGCGCTATAGAATGTCGCATAACTTCAACTGGGGTTCACAACGACAAGCCAACTGAAAATGAGATAATCACAAAATTCTAAAATTCACATTCAATAAACTTTTAAACTATATAGTGAAAACATTACGAATTTTACCGCTTTGTAATAAGATAGATAGCCAAGATTTTCAATCTAGTACATAATACAGATTAAAAATGTCAGTATGTATCATCAGAGTAGAGAAATATTTTCCCAATATATAATACAGAGTATAAATTTCAGGCTAATTTTCTAAAGTAGAAAATACGAAAAAATCATTTAGAATAATTCATGATAACCATATTTGAGATGATCATAATAGAACCTCATTTCATGAGCATTGAATTGCAACAATCAACTAATGTTATGGATCGGTTTTACTAGTGATTTGTACATAGTTAAGGCACCTAATGGTTAAATCATGCAGATCATACTTGTACATGTGCAGGAATATTTTCAAGGCGATATAGATAGAGGTGATTTTTTAACAATGAGTGTGAACATAAAAATACGTAATGCAATACAGGTAGCTAGAAAGTTTTTAGAACAATACAACTCACCAGTGGTATTCAAGTCTGCCAGACTCAATGATGAATTGTGTGAGATTGTCATGGATATTGGTTTAACACATGAAAAAATTGTCCAGGTAAAGATTAACACGGTTACAGGTACGATAATAGAATATACACAGTAAATTACTGCTTATTTTTTCTAGACTTTATAAAAATTGATGTCTGCCAAAACATTGTAATTTTTTGCATCTTTACAATTATCCACCTAGAACATTATTACTATAGATTTAGGAGCAAAGCTAATGTATCAATATTTTTTGTAAAAATCATGTCAGTTTTTTCCAAAGGCGAAAGGGTTCGCATAATAGAACCAGAAAAAAACTCTGATGAAATTTACATCATAAAAGGTATCAAAAAATACAGAAAAGATGGAACACTATACCTGTTGAAAATGCTCGATGAGAATCACATTTTACGTCTTTATTATGAAAACAGCGAGTCACTTCTTGAAAGAATTTGCTAGAAATATTATTAGTATAACATCAGGTTACCAATAAATCACTTGAACAGATATAGAAAGTATCCAAATCTACGATTGTACGTAAATAGAAAGTGTCTTGCTTTGTGAAAGATTTGTTACAGATACGACCCAGTTGCCAGTCTCATCAGACTGTGAGATTGAGAAGAATAGTGCATAGGTTCCATCAGAGTTTGCGGTGGTAGTAACTGTATGAGTCTGCCCAGATTGGCTTGTAAAGACTCCAGATACCGTAGTACTTGGTTGGCCCGTTCCAGACACCTGGATCAAGTCACCTCTGTTATAGATGCCCTTGTCAGTCTGGGCAGTAAATGTGTACGAGTTAGTTGATGAGCTGCCTGAGCCAACATAGATAGAAAGGGACTTGGTTAGGCCAAGATTTGTCACAGTTATGCTCCAGTTTCCTATTTCATATGGCTGCGAAGGTGAGAAGAACATAACATAAGATCCATCAGACTGGATGGTTGTTGCAGTAGAGTATGTTTTGCCAGTCGGGCTTGTAAGTACACCAGTAATTGAGGTTCCTGCTTGGCCTGCCCCCAATACTTGGATGAAATCGCCATTATTGTATACTGTCTTGTCAGTCTGTGCAGTAAAGACATTGGAACTTGTAGTAGTGGTGGTAGTTGTAGTTGGAACTGGTGCCACTATGGAAAGCGATTGTGTGCTTGACTGTTGATCTGAGATAACTTGAACTTGATAATTTCCAACAGGTAATGCACTGGAGAGCTGCATAGTGTATGATACTTTTCCAGTCGAGTCAGACCATGTTGTTTTGTGCAACACTACAAATCCAGTATTGTCAAGCAATTCTACATCTACAGTTTTCTGCGGATTTACACCAATTGCAGTAATTTGTATTGCATCAGTTTGCAGATAGCTTGACTTGTCTAAAACAATCGCAAGCGATGTAGTTGGTGTAGAAGATGATACAGGTTGTTGTGTTGTATTACTTTTTGATTCAAGATCAGTTAATTTTCCATTAATGTCTGCAATATTGCTCTTTAGAGTGTCAAGAGCAGTCAAGGTACTACTCATAGAACCAATCTGTGAGTTTATAGAATCAACTTGCGATTTTAATGAATCAAGTTCTACAGTATAATCTGGTATTTTTACTTGCTCTGGTTTGGCTTGAATCTGTGTGTTTATAGTCAAAATTCCATACACTGCTGCAGATGTTGCAAGTAGAGTCAATACGCCAAGTGTTATAATTGCATAGTCCCTTAACACATGCAATATTTCGTCTCCGAAATATATAGGACATACTACTCTATTATCAGATTCAAAGTAATAGAATAATCATCAATCATGTTTGCATGATTAAGAATTGATGCATGTTATTAAATTTGGCTCAGCAATAACAAGTATCACTCTAAGGTAAAATTTTTCGATCACAGATAATAGCCAGACTACAACAAAGTAAATTTCAATGACATCATCAAACACGCATGAGAATGACAAATCTGTTAGTAACCCATTCTTAAAACATCAATACCGGACCTCGTTAGGTATAACTTGGGATATTTTACAAGCATGCATGGAGGCAGGCGTTAATGGCATATCAGTATTCAAGATATCTCAAAAGGCAAACCTATCGCATAGCGCAGTTGTAGATAATTGTCAGAGATTGACTAATGTGGGCATTGTCAAAACTAACAGAATCAAGAGAAAATATATTTTTATCATAACAGAAAAAGGAATCAAGTTATTTTATGAACTTGAAAAATTTCAACATATGGTCAAGGAAATAAACATCAGATATTAAATTCAGGACGATTTTTTGTTTTTTGTTATGATGAATTTTCCATTCAGTATCATTTGATTTACAACCATTACCTCTTTTTTGCCATCGTCTGCAAGCAAGGTTGTAAATGTCGGATTTATTTTAACTACCACACCTACGTATTTGTTTGTAGAATCTGTCAATTCTATGTAATCCCCATCTGCAAACGGCAATTGTTCTGAAATAGATTTTTCTTTTACAATCCTAACATTTCCTTGTATTATGGCACTATTTGGAACAATGTATTGTGCACCTTGATCTGTGACTACCTTGGTATACAGCATTGTTATCTCATCTATTTTTCCTCGTACGTTATCATTTGCAATGAAAATAGAGTCACCTATCCTTGCAGGAAATGTAGCAAGCATCAATCCCCCGGATAAAATATTTCCAATAATTGTAGAGGACCCAATTCCTAAAACAACAGTTGCCACTCCTCCTCCAACAAGAATTTCTTGTGGATCTACATTCCATTGGTATAGTACCAAGATACCGGTAATTAGAGAAACAAACAGTATTAGGAAAAAAGAAACTCCTGTTGAAAACTGTCGTTCAATCCTGTCCAAGAAATTTTTGAGAATACGTCTAGTCGTGGTAATGATTACAAATGCGATAGCTATTGTGATTACGCTTCTAACTATCTGAACATGTGAATGTTGAAGTCCAATTATTGGAGCCACAAAAATTTCAAATACATAGAGAATTATCCATGCACCAGTAATTATGACAATGGCCTTTACCGCTAGATTTTTGAGATCTTTTTTGAGTGCATGAACTGGTTTCAAGTCAAGTTTTTGATTGTTTTTAGATATATTTTTCGAATTTGCAGAACTAGAATTCAAGAATTATTTACCTCTTTCATTTTACTCTACAAATAATGCTTTACCACTTATTATTTACTCTCATTTTCAGTCAAGATTTTTAACAATTCCACAATCCTGTAAGACACATTACGTCAAAATTCATTTGAGATGGTTCAAGTTCCATATGAAACCAGAGATGCTGTCTACCTATTAATGAAAAAAGATTTACTTTGCTCTAGTCATTTTGTAACTTTCAATCAAAGTCACTACAAATGCTGCTGCAAACAAACCCAACGGCATAGATAGCCACATGGCTTGTCTGAAAAATGCAAGATTTACTGTTTCTGCAGTAAGTATGCATGCGCTTTCTGCAGTAACTAGAACATAGAGACTTGTTTTTATTACATGTTTTAGATTTGGCAACTCGTACAAGTGTGGAATCATTTTCATTCCAATACCGCAATATCGAAAAGTGTTCTTAAGATTTGAGATAAAGCTGATGTTGCTTCCTTGTTCTAGTGCAGAACAGCATGCCCCCAATCCTTGTTTAGAACGATATCTTCCCAGTATTGTACAAAATGTAGTTACACTTGCAAGACCATAACCAAGAGCATATGACATTACTATTCCAAACACATCATGGTACCCAAACAGTACAAAAGATATTCCCTGCCCCACCTGAGAGGATAAAATGCACAGAACTATTATCCCAACAGCTGAAGGATACGATTTTTTGAATTGGTTAAAGAATAATGTTGATTTTTTTATTTGTGGAGATGAGACGCAACAACATGTACCAGTAGGACAAATCTCACACATGGAATCTTCAGTGCATTTGCAGTCAGTACATGAACAGTTTTGCAATGTATCATATACTTGGATTTACGTATTAACACTTTGGGATACTAAAAATGAACAAAATGTCTTTTAAACGGAGAAATAACTCAATTATTGCTCATGAATGAAGAACTAGTCAAGATTATAGAGCAACTAATAGAGTTCGGCTACGGAGATTCCCCAAGATTAGATTCAATATTAACCAGATTAAGGAAAGGAGAATCACCTTACCCATCAGACCAAAGATATGTTGACATGCTTGTTTCAAAATACCTCTACCCACATGAGGAAGATGACGGAAATTTAAGAAAATCAATAGGTTCCCTTGAGAGAAAGATACAGGGTGTAAAGCAGCGATATGGTGGAGAAGGTGCACCATCAACAGATCAGAATGTCTTTGATTTGTGCCCAAAATGTGGCTCCCAAGTACCAAGAATGTTTAGCTTTTGTTCCAAGTGTGGGACATTTCATGATGAACGCAATTTTATCGACACCCGCAAAGCCCAGCAAAAAAAAGAAAATCCTGCAAGCCCTAAACAATCGTTCCAAGACAGTTCCATGAAGCCATGCAATGCATGTGGTTCTAGAATATTTGGAACCCATGATTTCTGTCCAATATGCGGTGCATACCAAAATGAAAAATCTAAAAAGAAAACAAAAACTAGTCCTAGAAAAATCAGATCTTACCAAGTTCTAGCTTTAATCGGTGGAATAGTTGGAATCATAATACCATATGTAACTGGAACATCAGTCCAGATATCGTCCATCATTTCCAATTCAGTTGGAATTGCAATTCCACATGAAATTGAATTGATAAACCAGGCCTGGATTTTATTATCACTATACATTGTTTCAATAGTGATACCATTTGCAGTAAGAAATACAAAGGCCTCAGGAGTCATACTAGTTATCATATCGTTTGTAACCCTAGTGTCAGCAGAAATGCTTGGAATAATTAGTTTCATACTTTTGTTGGCGGCGGGAATCACATCATTGTGCTGGAAACCAAGAAAGTAAAATTGAAAAATTATTTTATTTTACACTAGAAAAATTAAACACAAAAAAAATTCAAACACTAGTTTGATCTTTTTCCAGGAGAACTGGATTTTGGTCCAGACCTTACATGGAAGTTAAGACAGCACTTGCATTCTTTTTGGATACATTCTTGTTCGGTATAATGTCCACATATGCCACAATCACAGTGCATATGGATTCGTTCTACGCTACTCAATTTCTTACTATATTAGTACAAACCAAGATAAAAATGATCGCTCTATAGTTTACACTAGATACAATTTTGTATATAGAAAATTGAAAAAAGAAATGACGTATGATTGTGTCGTGTATAGTCTCTATGTATTATGACTGACTGATGTATTGGGTTGTTAGTAACAGCCAGCTCGCCCCTCGGCGAACCTTGGGGCATACACTGCTGTTCTATCAAAGCAGTCTTCTGCTGCCAC
>JANWLA010000036.1 GCA_025451075.1 Nitrosotalea sp.
CTTTTCTTGCTACATTAATTACTGGAATTAGTACTCCTACGGCTCCAAGTATCAGAGTTAACATTATTGGGGTTGATGTAAATTCTATCATTTTCTATCTCCTAAATTAACAACAGGAATACTACGATTAGTATACCTACTCCAAAGATGTAAAGATAAGACTGTGAAACTCCTGTCTGTGTTGCCTGCATTATTCTTGCACCACCGGCCATAGTTTTTTCCGGAACCACGTTGAATCCCTCCAATACAAAGTTCTCAAAGTATTTGTAAATACCTCTAGCAACGTACAACGGAGCTACCACAAATCCCCAATAGATCAACGCATTAAGATACCATCTATTTAGGAAGAATTTGTGAAGAGCGTAAAAGAATATGTTTGAATTTACAAATTTAACTGGATCTACAAATCTTCCAATATAGAAGATATATCCAAGTCCAAATCCAATGGCAAATGCAGCTAGTGAGGCCACAAGAGCTACAGGGTTAACGCCTTCCAAGAATCCACCAAGCAGTGGTTGTGATGATATTGCAACTGTTCCAACATCAGATTTTATTCCAAATGTTGATCCCAAGTAGTTGACAAATAGATCATGAATTTGGTGTTCAAATGCAAGACCCATCACACCAACTCCAATTGTCAGTACAGCAAGTATTCCATATGGAATCCACATTGAGGGACTTGCCTCATGTACATGATGTCCCTCTTTTTCCATTTCTTCAACATGCTTGCTCTTGTTGCCAAAGAATACCAGCCCTATCATTCTAGTAGTATAGAAAGCAGTTATCACTGCAGTGATAACTGCTATTGCAAATATTGGAATGGCCCAAGTATTACCTGACTGATAAACTGCGGTAAAGATTGCATCTTTACTCCAGAATCCAGTAGTGATAAACGGAGCTCCCATTAATCCAAGGCCAGCTGCCCACATGAAGACATATGTCTTTTTCATATATTTTCTAAGACCTCCCATATCAGTCATGAATCTAGAACCTACAATATGCAGTATAGAACCAGCTGCCATAAACAACGACGCCTTGAACATTGCATGCGAAATAAGATGGAAGAATCCAGCGGTATAACCATCAACAAATTGTTTTGAAAGACCAGCAACACCAAGAGCCATCATCATGTAACCTATCTGCGACCCGGTAGAATATGCAAGAACTTTTTTAATTTCGGGATGCACCATTCCTTGCGTAGCAAGAAGGAGTGCAGTTATTGCGCCAACCCATGCTATTATCTCAAAGAATTGATCCATGTTAATTCCAATTGCTGCTAATGCAAAGAAGAGTGGAGCCAAACGTGCAACCAAGAATACACCAGCTTTTACCATTGTTGCTGCATGAATTAATGCTGAAACTGCAGTAGGTCCTGTCATTGCCTCAAGTAGCCATTCGTTTAGTGGGAATTGTGCAGATTTTCCTATTGCGCCTCCAAACAACAAGACAGCAGCTGGAATCAGCAAGTGTTGTGCAGCCATGGCAGTTGCCCAGCTAGTATTTGCAGTCAACTCTCGGAATCCAAAAGTGCCTGCAAATGCAAAGATGAGGAACATGCCAGCTAACATCATGATATCACCGACTTTGGTCATGATGAATGCCTTCATTCCAGAGTGAGTTGGGGAATAATAGTCCATTAGACCAAGCACATGGCGTCCTTCTATTCCAACATGATCCTTTTTCTTGTCTTTATACCAAAATCCTACTAGTGCATATGATGCAAGGCCTACTCCTTCCCAACCAAAGAAAAGTTGTAAAAAGTTATCAGACAATACAATAAGTTGCATGGAGCCCAGGAAAAATGCCATCCAGAAAAAGAACCTGGTGAGATCCTTGTCTCCCTTCATGTATCCAGTACTGTATACAAATATTAGAAATGAAATCCAAGCAACAACGTTACTCATTATTACTGCAAGTGGATCAGCAAGCACTCCAGCCTTGAGTCCAATTGACGATATCCAAGGAATTTGATTATGAATTTCGTGATTGCCAAGAGCTCCAGGTAGAAGAGTTACAGCTGAAATTGCACTTGCAAGAGCAAATGCTACTGCAACCCAACCAGTTGAACGTTTTGAAACTTTTCCAAAGGCTGGGATTATCAGTGCTGCAGCAAATGGAAGTATCCAAATTGCCCATACTCGAAGGTCTCCCAATCCAGAAATGATATCAGAAGGTAAAATAGCCATTTTCTAAACTCCCACCAATCCCTTCATGAAAGGAATTATTTGATTAAAGAAGATGTCTGGATATATTCCAATAACAACACTAAACCCTGCCAAGACCATCATTGGTCCTGTAACATACCAATTGGCTTCTTTTGTTTTTTCTAGATTTTCTGGAAGTTTTCCAAAGAAAACTCGTTTTATCATCCATAGTACATATGCCATTGTAATAACAGTTGCAACCAAACCTAAACCAAATGTAACCATTCTGATCATGGAGCCTTGTTGAATTGCAGTTTGGAGTGCGCCGTAGAACATGGTCCACTCTGCCATAAATCCACTAGTTGGTGGAATACCCATCAGAGTAAGTGCCCCAATCATTGCACAAACTGCGGTTATTGGCATTTTTCCTGCAAGACCTCCCATCTTTGTTATGCTACGAGTTCCAACTTGCAAAATTATTGCTCCTACCATCATGAATAAAATCACTTTACCCAAACTATGAGATACAAACATCATTTCAGAACCAGAAAGACCAAGTACAGAAGCAGAACCAATTCCAAATAAGATATAGCCCATCTGACTGATACTAGAATAGGCAAATAATTTTCTAATATCATCTTGTACTAGTGCCATTATTCCACCGTAGATCATTGTTACCAAACCCCAAATGTTCAAGGCCAGAGCAAAGTGTTCGTATTGACCAGGCATGAGCATTATGATTAATCTGAATAATCCATATGCACCAACCCCCAACATTGCCCCAGATGATAACGCGTTAAGTGGAGTTGGTGACGCTCGATATACATGTGGAAGCCACATGTGAACCACAAATGACGCCATCTTTACCGTAAGGCCAACTATGATTGCAATAGCAGCAAGTGCAAGAACATGAGGCGGTATACCATGCGTTTTGATGTCAGCATAATTGAAACTACCAACACTGAGACCTATTGAAAGAAAACCAAGTAAAAGAATTACAGCGCCTACATGAGTCCAAAAGAAGAATAACAATGCAACTCTTCTTCTTGATTCATAGCCCCATAATGCCAACATGAAAAATGCTGGAATCAACATGACCTCAAAGAAGACATAAAATTCTATCAAGTTGGTTGCAAGAACTGCTCCAAGCATTCCCATTGCCATGACAAGGAAGAGAGCATAGTATGCTCCAATTTGGTGATTAACATGACTTTTCAGAGAAGCTGATTCAATCATCTCAGTACCTCCTCCCACCAATTGTTTTTCAGAATTCATTCGTTCTTCAAACATTGTTGTAATTCTAGCAACCATGTAGGGTTTTGAAAATAGTGCAAGTACCGTTGATACAAGGTATATTATGATTGCAAATGGGGAAGCAAGACCGTCAAGCAATAATCCAAATTCACCAAATAACTGAGTCCACTTGTAGTGTTCTTCATAACTTCCTGAAAGCACTGGAGTAATTACTAGTACAGTGCAGTACAATAACAACCCAAAACTAAACAATGCCGCTGCAGTAGGCCCAGACTTGCGTCCAAGATAATAGGCCACGGGAGAAAGCAAGAGTGGTAAGAGTACAGCTTGTAATAGTATGAATTGCATTATCCTTTCAAACTCCTAAAGTCTGCAATGTCAATGTTTCTGTACATCCTATATGCTACAATTACAAGTGCCAATCCAACTGCAACTTCTGCTGCTGCTATTGCAATAGAAAATAGTGCCAATGTCTGTCCCTGACTATTTGGTATATATCTAGAAAATGCAACCAAATTGAGATTAGCTGAATTGATAATCATCTCTATGCCAAAAAGCATACGAATTGCGTTTCTCTTTACTGCAATTCCATAGATTCCAATGGCAAGCAATGCCACTGAAACTAGAATAAAATCAATCAGCGCGTTGGTCATCTATTACATCCTCCCTTCTTGCTAGTGTCATTGCCCCAATAATTGATGATGCCAAAATTAGCGCCATCACTATTAATGCAGGCGAATAATATGTTAGAAAGTCTTCTCCAATTTTCTTGTAATCAACTGCAGGCGAATTTGTATCCATTGTTTTCAGGCCTGAACCAATGATTATTGTTCCTATGCCCAGCATGAGAACAATCATCAACCCAATACCAGCATATCGTCGGCGTTTGTCTTCTACCTTATTGAAAATAAGCTCTCTTCTCACCAACATAACTGTGAATAATATAAGAACTGCAATTGAACCCACGTAAACTGAAAGTTGGAACATTGCTACAAATGGTGCATCCAAAAGCAAAAAGAATCCAGCAACACCAGACAATGTAAGCATCAATGCGATCGAACCGTAAATCAGAGAGCGTATTTCAAGTGCTACAATTGCAGAACCAATTGTTAGAACAGAAAGTGCTAGAAATACTGAATCAACCATGTGAGGCACCCCTGTCACTGATTTTTATTTCAACATCTTGTGAAATGTTTGGTTTTATGGCAAGTTGCGCAGGGGTGTAAATTAGAGCAGATTTTGTAAAAGATGAAAGCTCATAGTCATTGGTCATGTAAAGTGCATAAAATGGACAAGCATCTACACACAGTCCACAGAATACACACTTGCCATAATCTATCTGTGGCATTATTGCCTTCTTGTTATGCTTCCATGTTTCATGGATCTTGACCATGCTTATGGCTTCTGCTATACCCTCACATGCTACTGAGCAAAGCTGACAACCAGTACAATGCTCATGGAATAGTATATGTCGTCCTCGTAGACCAGCTATTCCCACTCCAGTCTCTGGATTGAATTGGAAACCATCACCTACAAATTTTAATTTCTGTTCAGGATAACGTAATGTAAATCGCTTTACTGCAAGATGTTTTACACCGGAATTTAGTGCACGTATTATTCCAATAACATTACTCAATGCAACAATCCTCCCGGCCCCAAGACACCTGCGTATAGCAATCCGAGAGCTATAAAGATGTTAATGAATGCAAGACCAATTAGTTTGTACCAACCAGTATGCAATATCATATCTATTCGAACTCTTGGGAAAACTCCACGCGGTAGTAGAATCAAAAGTATGACTCCAACAGTTTTGATAACAAACCACAGCGTACCATTGAGCATTTGTTGATCAAAAAGTGGCAATCCAGGGAACTTTGCAGTTACAGGACCAATGGTAATTCCTTGAGTTATTATATCCTGTGGGAATGGTGGCCAGACCATTGGTCCATTCCATCCTCCAAGGAATAATACTGTAAATAATCCCGCAAATGCATATAATTTCAGATAGGTACCAAGTTGAATTAATCCATACATCATTCCTGAGAATTCTGTTAACCACCCTGCAACAATCTCACTTTCTGCCTCGGGAAGATCAAATGGAACTCTTTCAAGCTCTGCCAATATGGTAATGAAAAATACTATAGCACCAATCGGGAGAAAAGCTATCCACCAAAAGTGCTCTTGAGACTCGACAATTTGTGAAAGATTAAGACTTCCAGAGAGTATCACAACTCCAAGAAGTGAGAGTATCAATGGAATTTCAAACGCAACCATTTGGTGAAGGGCTCTTAGACCACCAATGAATGTCCATTTGCTATTTGCCGCCCATGCAGTAAGTACTGCAATTATTGGGAAGAAGCCAATCACTGCAAATACCGCTAAAAGACCAACATTGGGATTTGCAACTACCCATCCAGGAGCAACTGGGATAAGAGAAACGAATGCGCCTGCAGCACCAACAAACAGTAATGGACCCATCCAGAAAATAGGCTTGTCAGCTTTTGCAGGTATTATGATTTCCTTACTCATTAGCTTAAAACCGTCACCCATCAGTTGTAGAATTCCTTCTATTTTTCCACAATATAGTGGACCAACTCTGAGTTGCATTTTTGCAAGGAATTTTCTCTCAACAAATATTGTGGCAGCTGCAAGCAAAGCAGCAAATCCAAATCCTGGAAATGCCATGACTCTAAAGAGTGTCGTGTGCATGAAATTTTTGACAATTGGCAAAGTACGTGATGGATCTGCCATCCAAGTCATTGCCAAGTATGGCGTCATGAGCTGGTTGTTGATTACAGGCAATTTGATGTAAAACAATACGATAAAGACTATTGGCAATCCAACTAGGCTGAAGATCAGAATAACCCAGAAGATTAGATCAAACAAAGAACCAATGAATCGACTTAGTCTAAACTGTGGTGCGATTGTTGACATTTTATCGATCTGCCTCCACAGGCCAATAATTAAGACCCCAGTAGACTGCTGGCATGTTACCTAATTTTTCTCCTTTTAGCAAATATGGCATACAAATCAAATTTCTAAACGAACCAACGCTTATCTTTACTCTGTAAGGTTCTGGCCTATTGTTAGATACGATGTAATATCCAATTGCGCCCCTTCCAGATTCTACTCTACGATAAACTTCATCATTACCTCCTTTTGGATTTGGTTTTAGTTTTGTACGTACAGAGCCTGATTTTGGCATCTTTTTCAATGCATCTTTTATGATTCTACAGCTTTCAAACATCTCAAGATAAGGTACTCGAGATCTTGCATAGGAATCTCCTTCTTTCATCACTATTGTTTGAAAATCTAAATTTTCATAGACATCATATGGTTCCTTTTTCCTTACATCAAAATCAACACCAGATGCTCTAAGTACAGAGCCAGTAGTGCCAAGTCGTATAGCATCAGTTCTGGACAATATTCCACTTCCCTCAGTTCTTGCCTTTAAGAGAGGATTCTGGTAGAATATGGCTTCATATTCTTTTAGTCTCTTCTCAAAATATTCTACTTGGCGTAAGCATCTCTCTTCAAAGTTAGATGGTAAATCATTTCGTACTCCACCAGGTACAAGATATGCATGAGTTACTCTTGCACCAGACATTGCTTCTAACAGATCAATGAAAAGTTCTCTATCACCTGCAGGCCACATGAACATAGTGGAATGACCTAAAAATATTCCATAGATAGCTAACCAGTATAGAATGTAGATGCAACGATTCAGCTCTGCTGCAATGACTCGAATATATTTTGCTCTTTCTGGAACTTCAATTCCCAACAAATCTTCCACACCAAGACAGTATGGATACAAAATATTGGAAGAGTCATGTATTACAGGTCTTTCAAGATGTGGAATGTTTTGTATATAATTTCTATATTCAGCCATTTTTTCTTCTCCCCGATGTACATATCCTGGATCAGGATCGCATGAAACAATGTAATCACCATCTACTTTGATTATCAATCTCATGTGTCCAGAGCCTGGATGTTGTGGACCTACGTTAAGTGTCATTATTTTGTCATCCACTGTCTCAAGATGCATTCCTGGAGGTAGTTGTGTTGTCATCTTATCGTCCCTTTATCTTGAAATCTTTTCTAAATGGAGGTATATCTGCCCAGTCTTCTGGCAGAAGCAATCGTCTCATATCAGGATGGCCTTCAAAGTAAACGCCGAACATTTCAAAACATTCTCTTTCATGAAATTCTACACTATAGAATACATCACGTAATGATGGGGTTCTTGTTGCATCAGAACCGGGATTTGGAACATCTTCTCTTGGAACTCGGGTTGCAAGTGCAAAAATTTGTCTTCCAAGTTTTTCATCAGTATAAGATCCTAGATGATATATAACTTCAATTTCACTCGAGTCCGGATAATCGACTCCTGATACAGATTCTGCGTGATCATACTTTAGTTCATCTCGTATGAATTTAGCAACATCAACAATATCTTCTCTTTTAGTAGTTATTCTGATTCTATCGGATCTTACATAATCTACACGTATTTTATCTCCAAATTTTGATGAAATTTTATCTGCCAAAGATTTTTCAAATGCTGGAATTGGTTTTGGTTTAACAGGAACATCAGGAGACAAGTCTAGTCCTTTCTCTTCATAGAATTTCTTTGCCTCATCTTTTGACATAGAATCTGGTTTAGTATTTTCAGAATTGTCAGAATGTGTATCTGTAGTATCTTTAACTTCTATGTCCTTATCAGTTTCAGAGCTCATTGCTATTTAGCCTTCGTCCGTTTTATTTTTTCTTGGAGTAACATACATCCCTGGATTAGTGTTTCAGGTCTTGGAGGACATCCTGGAACATAAACATCAACTGGAAGAACCCCATCAATTCCAGGGAGTACATTATACGAGTCAAAGTATAATCCTCCAGTTATTGCACATGCTCCCATCGCTATGACATATTTTGGATCTGGCATTTGATCATATACCATTCTCAGTCTAGGAGCCATTTTTCTAGTAATTGTTCCCATTACAACTATGAGATCACATTGTCTAAGAGAACCAAATGCTTCGATGATACCAAATCGTTCAACATCATATCTAGGACTTGAGGCAGCACCAAATTCTACACTACAGCATGCAGTCTCAAGGTGTACTGGCCATAATGAGTAAATTCGACCCCAATTGATAGCCATGTCAAATGGTTTTCCTACTGCTTTAACAAGAACATCTCCGAGTTTTCCAACTAGAACATTAGTAGCATGTGGTGCAGTATCTGGGCTAAGTAATTCTTTTAACATTATTCTTCCCTATCCCGAATCCTTTCTACATGCGATTTAAAAGTTACCAAATGTCCTTCCTCCCTGCTTGATACAATGCAAAGGCAAATGCAGCAAAGATTATTGCAAGAAATCCAATTATTGGCAAAGTTGCGGACTTTGGCAAATCAAGAATACTGCTTCCCCAGGCATACAAAAAGATCGATGCAACGTCAAATACAACAAACATCAAGACAAATGAGTAATATTGCATCATAAAGTGGGTACGTCCTTCTCCTTGTGGGACTTGACCAGATTCCATAGGCAAGAACTTGACCGGATTAGGTGTTCGTCGTGGTGCGATCATTCTAGAAAGAATTAGGGTCGGCCCTGTTGCTACGATTGCAAATGTAAATAACAATAAGATTGGACTGAAACTACTTGCAGCTTCTCCTACCAAAGTAGCTAACAAGCCAGTCGGAGAATATAAAAAGCTATGCACATTCTACGATCATAATTTTCATTGCCGACAAATTTTTCAACAATTTCTTTAAAATTAAGCAATATATTCAATTTTTCATATTAATAGATTTTAATCACTTTGATTTCTAAAATGATTGATATATGACAGTAACAAAACTCACTTTATGATAAATATCGGACAAAAGGCACCGCCTTTTACCTTAGTAGATACAGAATTAAAAATGCGAAGCTTGGATGAGTTTAAAGGAAAAAAAGTAGTTCTCTCATTCTTTGTAGCAGCAAGTTCTCCTGTATGTACCAAAGAAATGTGTACCTTCAGAGATGAATGGGATCAGATATCAAAACTTGGAGCTCAAGTAATAGGAATTAGTAATGATGGTCCATTTGCAAACAAAGCATTTGCAGAATCTCAGCATCTTAATTTTCCAATACTTGGAGACTACAAAAGTCAGACAATAAGAGACTATGATATTCTAATGCCTGACTTGTTGCATGTAAAGGGTTATGACGCAGCAAAGAGATCAGTATTCATCGTAGATGAAGGTGGAAACATAGTCTACAAATGGGTCTCAGACAATCCATTGATAGAACCAAATTATCAAGAGATCATAAACTTTCTCAAGAAATAAAAACGAAAATCTCTCTTAATTTATTTTAAAAATATTTATTCAATCTCTGCAAGTACATCATTTTTGGCAACTGATGCGCCCTGTTTCATTTTTATGGATTTGACAACACCATCTTTATGAGATTTGATTGAAATTTGCATTTTCATAGATTCTAAAACACAGACCACATCACCTTTCTTTACACTGTCACCAGCAGTCACATTTATTGATACAACTCTGCCAGGAATTTGACTTTTGAGATTTATTTGAGAATCAGTAGCAGAGTCAGCGCCAGAATTTTTATAAACAATTTTGTCCATCTCGAGACGTTTGTTAAATGTAAGTTTTACCCCGTCAACAACAAGTGTTATTCGATTAGTACTATTTTCAAGATATTTTGTAATATGATAAATGCTATCTAGCATAAACTCAACTTTATCATGAGTCATTGTCATAATCTTCAGGTCACGTTCTTTTCCTTTGATTTTCAAGATAAACTCATTATTACTAATGGATTTTACAATTTCTCCATCCAAGATTTCATCAGTATTTTCTAGTTTGAATTTCATATCAATGCCTGTCCACTTGTGTTTTCCATCTAACACTATGTTCTTTACGTGGTTTTATCTTGTTTTTGAGAAATTCTGAATGGATAAGTGTTGCAGCCAATGCAGCTTCGGATTTTTGTGATGCCTCATTTTTCAAATCGCTTTGTAGCCTATCAAGAATTTTGAATCTATCAAGAAAGTCAGTTGATAATTCGCCATTAATGAATTCTTTACTATTTAGAATAGTTTTGTACAATGGTATGGCAGTTTCAACCCCTTCAATGTAGAAATCAGATAGTGCTAGAGCCATTCTTTGCCTAGCTTCTTCAAAGTTTTGTCCCCAAGTGATAAGTTTGCCCATAAGTGAATCATAGTAAGGTGATACAGTACAACCTGGATAAAGATAGGTATCTACTCTTACTCCTGGTCCTGATGGAATGTTAACATCCCAGATTTTTCCAGTCGAAGGTGCAAAGTCTAGGAATGTATCTTCTGCATTTATTCTACATTCTATTGAATAGCCATTTACTTTGAGATCTTTTTGCTTGAAAGGAATTTCTTTTCCATTTGCAATGTCAATTTGTAATTTGACAAGATCAAGACCTGAAACTAGTTCAGTTACAGGATGTTCAACTTGTAGTCTTGCATTTATTTCGATAAAGTAGAAAGTACCATCATCCAGTCTTAGAAATTCTGCAGTTCCCGCATTATGATAATCTACAGCTACTGCAGCTTTTACTGCTAGTTCTCCTATTTCATCACGCGTCTTTTGATCAACTACTGGAGATGGAGACATTTCTATGAGTTTTTGATGTCTTCTTTGGATGGAGCATTCTCGTTCAAAGATATGTACTGCATTTCCATGCTTATCACGTGCTAGTTGAAATTCAATATGTCGTATTTTTGGAAGGAATTTTTCAACAAATAATGCAGATTTGCCAAATGCTGCCTTAGATTCTCCAGAAGCAAGTTCAAAGGCTTGTCTTAATTCTTGTTCATCATGTACTAGTCTGATTCCTCTGCCTCCACCACCAAAAACTGATTTTAGTAAAACAGGATATCCTATCTTATGTGCAACATCTAGTGCTTTTTCAACTTCTTCAACAATTCCTGGACTTCCCGGTACAGTCGGTACTTTGGCTTTCATCATTGCATCTTTGCATTCCATTTTATCACCACAAAGTCTCATAGATTTTCCAGAAGGTCCTATGAAATTTAGGTTATTTTTCTCACAAAGATCTGCAAAGTCTGCATTTTCAGAAAGAAATCCATATCCGGGATGGATTGCATCAGCGCCAGAACTAATTGCAGTTTCTATTATTTTTTCCATATTAAGATAGCTTTGTGCAGGAGATGCAGAACCAATGTGATATGCTTCAGAAGCCATCTTGACATGTTTTGAATTTACATCTTCATCTGAATAAACTGCTACAGATTGTAGTCCTAATGTATTACATGCTTTTATGACGCGTATAGCGATTTCCCCTCTGTTTGAAATTAAAATTTTCTTTATCATATCGTTCTAAAGATTAATGTTTCCATGTTTTCGTGGAATTCTTCTTTCTCTTTTATTTGCCAAAGCATCCAAGGCTCTAATCAGAGCTGGTCTTGTCTCAGCAGGATCAATTACTGAATCAATTGTACCATAGGATGCAGCCACATAAGGATTAGCAAATTTTTCTGTAAAATTATCTACAAGTTGTTTTTTTAATGCAACCGGATCTTTTGCGGTGTCAAGCTCTTTTCTATTCATGATTCTCACAGCTGCTTCAGAACCAAGTACAGCTATCTGTGCAGTTGGCCATGCATAATTCACATCTGTTCCTAGATTCTTGCTTGCCATTGCGATATAGGCTCCACCATAAGCTTTTCCTATGATTAAAGTTATTTTTGGCACTGTGGCCTCACAGTAAGCATATAGGAGTTTACTTCCATGACGAATGATTCCAGCATGTTCTTGCTGTGTTCCAGGCATGTATCCTGGAGTATCAACTAGTGTGATAATTGGAATGCCATAGCAATCACAGAATCTGATAAATCTAGATGCTTTGTTTGATGAATCAATATCTAAAGCTCCTGCCAATACCATTGGTTGATTTGCAACAATTCCTACTGCCCTTCCATGAAGTCTAGCAAATCCAATTACAACATTTGGTGCAAACAATTCATGTATCTCAAAGAATACATGGTTGTCAACTATAGAAGTTATGATTTCCTTCACATCATATGGTTGTAAAGGATTTTCTGGAATTATGTTTATGAGGTTGTTGTCTAGTCGATTTGGATCATCGCCAGTTTCTACAATAGGTGCTTCTTCTGTACTGTTCTGAGGAATATATGATAAAAGTGTCTTTACAATATCCATGCATTGATATTCATTCTTTCCAACAAAGTGTGCAACACCACTATTTCTTCCATGGGACATTGCTCCTCCGAGTTCATCAAAAGATACTTCTTCTCCAAGTACTGTTTTAACAACCTCGGGACCTGTTACAAACATTGTAGCAATTTTATCAGCCATTATTACAAAGTCTGTCATTGCAGGTGAATACACAGCACCGCCTGCTGAAGGTCCCACACTAATTGTGATTTGGGGAACTACTCCAGATGCAAGTTGATTATGATAGAATATACTTGCAAAACCATCAAGGCTTAGAATGCCTTCTTGAATTCTTGCTCCACCTGAATCAATTATTCCAATTATTGGAGATCCAACTTTTACTGCATGTTCCATAATTTTTGTAATTTTTTTGGCACCCATTTCACTTAGTGTTCCACCAAGAACCGTAAAATCATAAGCAAAAAGAAAAACTTGTCTTCCGTGTATAGTTCCGTATCCTGTCACTACACCATCTCCAAAGAACTTTTTGTTCTGCATGTCAAATTCATGATAATGATGAGTTGTCATGGCATCAATCTCGGTAAAACTTCCTTCATCAAGTAATAGGTCAATTCGTTCCCTTGCAGTAAGCTTACCCTTATCATGTTGACCTTGAATCCTTTCTTCTCCACCACTTTGTTCTGCTTGTCGCCTTTTATGTAAAAAATTTTTTATCTTTTCAGAATGCATGATTCGAATTAGAGACTAATTACAACCTATATTAATTTAATCAGTTTTAACTTCTCGAATGCCATCACGGCCGCCCTTTGCGTTACGGAAAACATTCATTCCAATATGGTAATTTTCCCACAATCCTTCAATGATCTGGAGTTCTTCTCTTACAGATTGTAATGTTTCCTTAGTAGACTGTGGATCTGCCTCTATTTTTGCAAGCAGAGTTCTTTTCTCCGTAAGAAGATCTTCCAAACCTACCTCATAGTTTGATTCGCCATGAAAAACCGGATCTAACGGGGTTATCTTTGTAGTGGCTTTTACCATTTGTTTCTCAATCTTAGGGGTTAGATTTTAAGATTTAGTAAGGGATATTGCTTTACTACAGAAACCTGATAGAGTGAAAAAGCATTTTTTTCTTCACTACATTTTTTACATATACACATTTGAGAGACTTTAGCAAGATCACAATTATCTGCAAATTCACAATCAGGACATCCTGCAGGACCACCACAGACTATACATTTTAGTTGCATAACTTCTGCACAGGCCTGATGTTTCACACCTAATCCTTTTGCCCACAGAGCAACTTCGTTGACCTCAATTTTTTTATTACAAACTAGACATGTTCCTGGAAATTTCATGGGTATTGTACGCCAGCTCATTTTATCAATTCCATTTCCTTTTGGACAATTTCACCATCAGTCTCATTTAGATCCATTTCAAGAGACTTGTTCTTCATACAATAGAGAAGATAGGGAAGGTAAAAAGTTGAAAATGTACTGCGTGAGACATGCATTTGTTTTGCAAGATTTCCAGTTAATCTCTTAATTGCCATACCATCCCATCTTATGCGATTAAGAGTTGGCCATGAAAGATTGAATTTAGAATATTTGATCGTTGTTCCTTGTTTGTATAATTTTAACAATATTCCATCGAGATATCGCAAGAGTCTCCATTCTTGATTTCGCATTATCTTTCCATACAGCATATCAGCTTCAGATAAAACATCTAACATTTCTTTTAGTGTATTTACAGGAAGAACACTTGTTATTATGCTTGAATAAAATGCATTAATCTTTTCCCTAGGATCAATTCTCAGAGAATAAAGTATTGCCTGAGCTTCTTCAGATGATTTGGCATTGAAGAATAAATTTACAGACTCTTCCACATTATTAGTTTCATATGACTTGTCAAGTTGAGGTTCAAATCCACCAGCTAGTGCCTGGGCAGAATTCAAGATTGATCTTATATCACCACGTGAGTCAATAATCATCTTTATCATACTACCAATTTTTATCGATGCACCTTCACGTTTTAGAATTTCTTCGAGGTATAGTCTCATCAATCTAGGAGGAAGTGGTCTGAGTTTTATTGTAGTTACAACTTTTTTTATAGTCTTCATCTTGTCAGATACATCAGAATTTGCTGCAAGAACTATTGGAATTGTGGGTTCTTTTAGTATGTCAACTAGTGCTTCGACACCACCAAAATCAGATCTTCCATGTATTCCATCTACTTCATCAATGAAGATCATTGGTTTTCCAAGTACGCTACTATTACCAAGAATAGGGTTAAGAATTTCTTGAATTTTCTGCTTGCTTCTTACATCACTTGCATTCATGCTGATTAGATCATAGCCAAATTGCTTTGTTCCCAATACAGCCATAGTTGTTTTTCCAATGCCAGGAGGACCAACTAATAGAAGAGGTTTCGTTCCTTTGATCCACTTGCCAAGCCATTTTACAAAAGATTCCTTTGCTTCCTCATTTCCAACCATCTCAAGCAGGTTCTTTGGCCTATATTTCTCAGACCACATCATGTTAAATCACTGTGGAATCTTTGATTCAAATTCTTTCCATAATTTTTCTTTTGAAAGTTGATTAAACCAATACAAGTTGTAATGTTCTACTGTAAGAAAGAGAAACTCTAGAAAGTCCTTATGTGAGAAACTCTCAGGTAACAGTTCTAGAGCAAGTCGCGCTTCACCTAGATAGATATCGCTTTTCTTTATGGTAAAGTCAAATCCTTTTTGAACATCTCCTGTAAGAAATGTGTAATATAGAGGCCAAGAAGGAACTTTTACAAATTTATTCTTGATTGAATCTTCAATTTCATTTCCACATCCAACTGATTCTGCAGCTTTTGCCATACCAAGATAAAATATTTCACCCAGTGGAAATCTAGCGAGAGTCATATTTTTTCCTGCAGTTCCCATTACTGCTCTATATTTTTTGTAGCATTGGATCATTTCTTCTTCAGAAATGCTTTTAGGATTCATTTTTAATTTAAAATCAATATATTGACCCACGCGTGCATCTTTGAAGCCTCTTTCAAATTCTTCTAGCACATCTTTGCCTCCAGTAGAAATTTTATCTCTTGCGAGTTTCAAGATATATGGATTCATCAGTTTATAGTCATCTAAAAATTCCACATCTTCATCTTTGTCCATTATTCTATCCATTGGCTCACTTAGATCAATTGCAATGATATGACCATCAATGATATCAGTTTTTTTCTTACTATCGTTATCATCCCCAAAATATTGCGTAGAGGCATCATACAATGCACTAAAAACGGGAAACGTCATTTTAACAAAATTAGAATTCAGTATTCTTGAAACTCTATCTAGAAGAGTCTCATAATTTTCTAATCTCTTTCGTACTTCTTCTATCTGTGATTTTTGAAGAATTATCTCAGTTGAGCCTACTTCTTTGGCAAATCTTTCTTGAGTCTCAAATGGATTAGGGTCAGATTTTATCTCTTTTAATAGATCTTCAGCAAATCTTTTGGTGAATTTTGGAAACTCTTCTTCTGCTTCCTTTTTGTACTTGTCAAATAACTTGTATCCTTTACTTTTGAACAGGGCTTGTTTGACAATGTCTTTACCTGGTTTGGTGGACAAAAGAGCTTCCTTACTGAAAATGGATTCGTCCTTACTACTCACACAATGGCACAACTTTTTTGCTATTTATGCATTCAGTCTCATTTTTTATTACTTCAAATAAATTAGGACTTGGAAAAGAAAAATATGTGAAAACAATTGAAATTTTAGAAGAGGCTGCAAGGAGAGTACACAATAATGTAAAACATCTTGCAGGAACAAAAGAATCCGGTACTGACCATGGGATTGGAGCAGGCGGAGACATATCACGAAGAATTGACATTGTTGCCGAAAAAACAGTTCTTGATTATCTACGTGAAATAAATTTTGAATGTACTGTTTTTGGAGAGGAATGTGGTATAGTCGAATTATCACCAAACCCCAAGGGGTTTATCATAATGGATGCAATAGACGGTTCTACTAACGCAGTAAGAGGTTTACCATTCTTTTGTTGTTCACTTGCATTTACACCAGAAGATAAACTGAGTTCTGTTACAGATGGAGTAATAATGGATCTGCACAATGGAGATTTGTATTCTGCATCAAAAGGTAAGGGCGCATACATGAATGGAAAAAAGATTCAGGTGCATAAAGAAAAACCAATCTATTTTGTTGTAGGAGTTGACATTTCAGGAATTTCACCAGATGTTTTACCTCAATTAGCACCAATTCTTTCAGCATCAAATCATGTAAGACATTTTGGAGCTGTTGCCCTTGAGCTTGCAATATTTGCTCGTGGACTGGTGGATGTATTTGTGGATCTAAGAAGAAAATTAAGAATTACAGATGTTGCTGCAGGATATCTCATTGCCTTGGAGGCTGGCGGATACGTGGTTGATGAAGATGGCATGCCACTTGATTCAAACCTGAGCTATGACAAGAGAATCTCGTTTATAGCTGCTGCAAATAAAGAAACGCTTGTAGATATTATGAAGAAACTTGGTTTATCACCTAAAATTTGATGTTGAGTTTTAGACTTGCCTAATTCCGAGAAAAATTTATGGCGCCCTTGGCGGGATTTGAACACGCGTCGAGGCCGTGACAGGGCCCCATTCTAGACCGGGCTTTACGAGGATTGGAATTAACCGCATCCCCTCTATACTACAAGGGCGTTAA
>JANWLA010000037.1 GCA_025451075.1 Nitrosotalea sp.
GACGAGGTTGATTCTATTGCGCCAGTTAGAGGAATGGGTGAGAGTGCAACCACTGAAAAAGTTGTCAGCCAGCTACTAACAGAAATGGACGGAATCACATCATTGAACGGTGTAGTGGTAATTGCTGCTACAAACAGGGCAGACATGATTGATTCTGCATTGCTCAGACCTGGTAGATTTGACAAAATCATTGTAGTTCCAATTCCAGACAAGGCGGGAAGATTGAAGATATTGGAGATTAGCTCACAGAATATTCCAATTGAAAAAGAGATGGGAACACCAAATGGACTAAACCAGGACTTTGTTGACCTTGCAAAGATTGCTGAAATGACAGACGGCATGAGTGGTGCAGATGTTGCCGCAATTGCAAATACTGCAGCATCAATTGTTCTGCATAACTTTGTTGACAAGTATCCGGATCCAAAAGAAGCAGAAAAACAAGTAGAAATGGCAAAAGTAAAGATGCGAGACTTTGAGGAAGCAGTAAAGAAAGTCAAGATCCAAAAAGAACTAAAGATTGGACAAAAGGTAGCAATATCTCACTTTAGGTAATTTCTTAAAATTGCATGTTATAATCTTGCAAGTTAGATTTCTAATCTAAAGTATCCTTACTGAACACAAAATTTATTTACAATATTTTTTACTTTATTCATATCGATTGGTTTTGGAATAACTGCTGTAGCTTTACAATCATCCAGTTCACTTTTAACATTGATTGAACCTGTAACCAGAACTACTACTGCATTGGGATCGTACTCTCTAATTTTTTCTAATCCGTAGAATCCATCATATTCAGGCATCATGGCATCTATGAAAACAACATCAGGACTATGTTTTTGATACAACTCTACAGCTTCTTTACCGTTATGTCCTGTATCTACTACGTTGATATTGCTAATTTGAAGCAATTCAACAAAAACACGTTGGACATCTTCATTATCATCGATAACTATTGCATTAATCCCCATTGATTCCTATATAGATTTCATAACATCATTAGCTTGAGTTTGATTTATGTAAACAAGCTAAATTTTGTTCTATTTGCATACAGAGTTCTGATCCGGGTAAAATTCCCAATTTCCACTGCTATTTTTCTTAAATTCTATCATTTGTTGACCTGCTCCATCGTGAATATTTTTAGTAATTAAACTGCCAGTCACTTCAGAATATGGTGCAAAATAGTGCTCTGAGTGTATGAATAGATATACATCGTTGGAATTTTTAGTCTGGTTCAATACTGTCGATAATTGTAATTTGTGCAGTTTTTCTTCAACAGGTTCAACTAATTCTGGATTTGAATCATTTCCTAGACTTATGGTTTCTCCAGTTGTCAAAGTCCCATTATCAGTTGGAAGAGTATAAAATCTAAAAATATTGGTTAACATGAATTTTAGCGTTGTAGGATCGCCATTTTTATCTAAAATGATTGTAGAATATACAATATCATTATCATATGCTTCATAATTGCAGTATGAAATGGCAACTTTGAATGGAGTTTCATCACTATACTCCTTCATTATGGTTTGCTGTGAGATGTTCGAAGATGTTCCAGTTTGTATTTTTATTAATTGATCAGTCTTGTTGATCATTGTAGTCAGGCTCACTGTAGATTTTTGCATCTCTGTTAGTAAATTATCAGTTTTGTTTACAAGTAAAGTCAAGCTTGTAGTTGTTTTTTGTGTTTCAACAACAAGCT
Organism: Nitrosotalea sp.; assembly: GCA_025451075.1. GTDB lineage: Archaea > Thermoproteota > Nitrososphaeria > Nitrososphaerales > Nitrosopumilaceae > Nitrosotalea. The sequence continues at coordinate 1,697 of JANWLA010000037.1, forward strand.
CGTTGAAATGATATACTTCAACGAGCGCAATAGCAAATAACAGAATTGCAATTACGGTACCACCAATTGTGAATTTATGTGCCAGTCCCTCTAGATGCATTGTACGTTATCCATATGTGATTGGTATTAAATACTCTAACAAAAATACCTCACAAATTTAGGTTCACTAAAAGTTGCAATTCTATACGGCTAGAAATATTTATAAAAAAAATTGATGACAAGGTGTCAGTAATAATTTAGATTGAAAATACCTGTCTCATCTAACTAGAATATTTTTTACTACAAGTCTGGTTTTGTCTTTTTATCTGGAACCTTGATGTCCAAGAGTTCACGAAGTCCCTTGTACCTGTTTCGTATGGTCACTTCAGTAACTCCTGCTGCTATTGCAATAACTTTCTGTGTTGTACTGTCTCCATGTATGACACAGGACAAGTATAGCGCGGCAGCTGCAAGACCCATAGGATCTTTTCCTGCAGAGATCTCTTGCTCGTTTGCTTTTTCTAGAATTTTTAGCGCCTCACGTTTTACTTTCTCACTAAGCCCTGATTCGCTTGCAATTCTTGACATGCATTTTATCGGATCAAGCACCGGCATTGTCATGTCAAGCTCTTGTAATAACAATCTGTAACACCTTGAAACATCTTTCTTTTTTACATTAATTCTTCTTGCAACTTCGTTTAATGTTCTGGGGGTGCCAGTCTCTCTACATGATAAATATAATGCTGCTGCAATCAATCCTGGAATCGACCTGCCTTTTGCAAGTCCCTTTTCTAGTGCTTTTCTGTAAATGTACGCAGTCTTTTCAACTACTGCATCTGATAATGCGAGTTTGTCCTTTAATCTACTAAGCTCACTGAATGCCTGTCTACAATTTCTTTCAGTTGCTTCATGCACCTGGCTTCTATTGTCCCATGTTCTAAGACGAGTGATTGTATTTTTCATTGATGCTGATAATGGCTTGCCGGTAGAATCCTTGTTGGCTTGTCCAATTACTGTTGCAAGTCCCATGTCATGCATCGCAAGAGATGTTGGTATTCCAGTTCTTGCCCTATCTTCGAACTGTTCTTTTGAAAATGACTGTCTCTCAGGACCCAAGTCGTTTACAATTTCGTTTACTACAAATCCACATCCTCCGCAGAATCGTTCGCCCGTAGTGCCGTCTGTTAGCATCTTGGCCTTTCCACATCTGGCACATCGTGCTTCTAATGCTGTTGAACTATGTGTTACCATGAATAACACACCTATCCAGCTGTCATTCAATAATAACCCAACTATTCTTCTCTAAAGTTTGTACAAACCGATGTTCTCAGAATATCTCTTAAATTCACTCTATGCGTAGAGAAACTCTGATGGGACAAGCCATGTTTCCTGGTAATCCAGGTTCTTGTCAACTAGGAGTATGCCAAGCTTGTATTTTTTTGCCATATCTATGATAAAGTCTGCAAGTGTGCCCTTTTGCAAAATAGTAGGTAACTCTAGAATGTCTGTTGCCAAGAGAACCCTGGTGCTTGGAATCTCTTTTTTGACGCCAAAAACATCCTTTTGAATCTCTAATATTGCCTGCCTGGTAATTTCAGGCTGGACCAGAACAACTGCGGCTCTTTTTTCTTTTCTTGCAACCAGATCAAATCTGTACTGTGGATCAAAATCAGAATATGCTGAATCATGCTTTACGTGCCACTGCATGTCCATTAGATAATCTGCAACTATGTCCTGAATCATGCCCACTTCCATCAGGTCTCTTGTAAACTCTATCCTCTTGTGCGCTCTAAGTAATGATTTGAAATACTTGTCAATTACCTGTTTTGAATACTTGGACATTTTCTCTTTCATGAAAATTGAATTAAGGAGAAGCTTGTTTTCTTGGTATGTACTAAATGGGTCAAAGTCTTTGTCTTCCATTGAAGATTTGATACATGCCTAGTAAATAATCGCTCGCCATGCATCCAATGGAGCAAAATCTTCAGAGATCTAACCTATACACCGAAGAAGGTATTAATCATAAAAGACCAAATGACTAGTGTGGATTTTATACAAAAGTCCGATCCTGATGTCTCAAAACCTCTGTTAATTGCAGCCATGCAGGACATGGGAGACGTTGGGAGCATTGTAATTGATTTTATCAATTCAAGTTTGAACACTACAGTATTTCGAGAAGTGGAACCGTCATATCCTGCATATGTAATTGACAATGGAGGATACATTGACATCCCAGAAGAAAAATGGGACTATCGATATGCAAAGGATATTATCATATTTGGAGGAGGTTCTGGCCAGCCATCTTCTACAGAGGAACTAAACGTCTTGTGCCAAGATGTTATTGATGTTGCAAAAAAACACTCTACAAGATTCATTTACACACTTGGTGGTTTTCACACAAAAAATCCAATTGAGGGCGAGCCAAAGACGTTTGTTACTACTACCTCTAAAGACCTCACAGAGCAGGTAAGAAAACTTGGAATCCTGACAACCCCTGAGGCCTCTATCATCACTGGATTTAATGGATTGATACTTGGATTTGCAAAGATGAATGGTATACAGGGAATTGGACTGTATGCGGAATTAAACCAACCCAAGCTTCCGCAGTATCGGTCTGCAAAAAGCATCATCAAGACACTTGAAAAACTAACCTACCGCAAGTTTGGAGATACTTCAGAGTTTGACTCTCTTGCAAAAGATGTGGAATCACACAGTCACAAAAAACGCTTTGATCCTGATCAGAGCTACTCTGTCTAATTTAATAAAATAAGAAAAAGATTTTTCCAATTATCTTTTGTATCTTTACAGGCGAATTGGTCCAAGTCTTGTAACTGCTACTATTGATACAATGGCGATTGCTAAAACTATGGCAGCTACTGGTCCAAATTCTGGCACTACGGTTGTTCCTACAATGGAAATGTTCTCAGTAAGAGGGGTAATTGGTATTGATACAAGTGTGTCTGACCCCTCGTCTGTTGTGGTGTAGTTTGTAATTATCTGGCCGTCTTCGAAGACTCCGATGAATCCGTTAATCAGACCTGTTGGGAGTTTTAAAAGCAGTGTACTGTTTGTGTCAGCCTTGCCTACAAGTACAAAATCAACGGACTTGTCTTTTACACTAACTGATGCACTTACAATATTCTTGACTGAAGAATATTGAACATCAAATGTCGTTGCTCCATCTCCTGCATCTTTTCCAACACCTGGGAAGGTCTTGTACTCTTGTGCAAAAGAAGATGATGCCATTGGAACAAGCAAAATTATGATTGCTGCAACTATTGCTATCTTGAGCATGAATGAAACTTGTTATTTGGCTAGTTAATGGGTTTGGCTAATTTTTTTAACGAAATCGCGAATTTCTTTGAAGCTTCAAGCAGGCCCTTGATGTCTGACTCTGAATGCACATAAGATATGGCCCCAAGCTTTCCTGGAAGGAAAAATATTCCATCTCTTGCAACAAGTTCAAAATGATATTTTTTGAGTGTCTCTGTATCACACCTTGATGCTTCTTCTGCATTTGTGACCTGTGTTATGCCATTTGCAAGAAAATGCGGCATAAAAAGAGAGCCCATTCCAGTTACTGTTACCCTGTCTTGAAATATTTTTGCTAGTCCATTTCTTACCTCTTCACCTAATCTTCCAATCTTTTTGTAGACCGGACCAGAATTTTTCTTTAAGAATTTTAGCATTGCTTTTCCTGATGTCATTGTCATAGGATTTGCAGAAAATGTTCCACCTCCAATGTATGATCTGTCAAGTCTTTTGTTAGAGTTTGTATCTATAATTTTCATGATCTCGTCTTTTCCACAAATCACTCCAATTGGAAATCCTCCACCGACAATTTTTCCTAGTGTTACAATGTCTGGGTCAAGGCCCATAGTTCTGTAGAGACATCCAAACCTGAACCTAAATCCTGTGACAATTTCATCTAGGATATACAGTGCATTATTTTTGTGGATAAATTCCTGGATTCCTATCAAGTATTCCTTAGTGGCAGGAATGCAGCCAGCCCCGCCAAGCACTGGCTCTATTATGACTCCGGCAAGATCATTTTTTACAGATTTTAAAATTGAGATTGATTTTTCTAAATTATTGTACGGGATGGAAACTATGTGAGATTCGTCTACTAGTCCTGCACTCTCTGGCATGTCAAATGGATAGTTGACTGACTTTAGCAAATCCGTTGTGTATCCGTGCCAGCCACCATCAATTTTTGCAATTATTTTTTTTCCAGTCTTTGCCCTTGCAATTCTTGTTGCATACATTGTAGCCTCGGTACCTGTTGAAACATAACGAATTTTTTCTGCAACTGGAACTGCTTGCTGTATGACCTCTGAGAATTCGATTGTATTCTCATTTACAGTTCCATGCATCCAACAACTGTTGATTTGTTTTCTGGCTTTTTCTGCAACCTTTGGTGCGGCATGTCCTAGAATAAGGCTCCAGTGACCCATCCAGTAATCTGTATACTTGTTACCATCTACATCTATCAGGTTCTTACCTCTTGCAGACTTTGTAACAAATGGGTATGGCTCGAAAAATCTTATGTTGTGTGATACTCCGCTGATGTGGAGTTTTTTTGATCTCTCAAATATCTTGGCAGACTTTTTTGTGTTTTTTTTGTACGTGTCTAAAGCAGAAGGCAATTAGACACAGTTACCAATCTGTTTAATATTAGTGATCGGAAAAAAATTGTAAAAAAAGCAAGTTTTGTGCATAGTTTATATTATTTCTATTTGATCCCCTTTTTGCATACGTAACAGCAAGGCGGCGCTTGTGATGATGTTTGGTAATGTACCAGTTTGTGATTCACAGGCCTCCA
>JANWLA010000038.1 GCA_025451075.1 Nitrosotalea sp.
ATCAAGACCGCCTGACAATAATGCTACAACTTTCTTTTTCTCTTCCACAAAACCAGAGGGTCATTTTCCAATATCTAAACCTTCCAGCAAATATAAAATAGCAAAGGGTTAGAATTGTTGTATTGAATCAACGCAGAAAGAATCTTCTAAAATATTGTCATGATACAGGGTGTGATGCACTTGTTGCCTTTGAGCCTGAAAATCTATTTTACATGACTGGATTTTGGGGTGAGGCAATTGGAATATTGGATAAAAATGGCTGCACAATTGTATCTCCAGAACTTGAGATGGGTCGTGCAAAAGACGAGTCTACAGGCTGTGATGTGATAAAATCCGAGCGTGGAAAGGGCTCCCTTGCCACCCTTGTCAAGATGCTAAAGGGCAAAAAAGTGTGTACAGACAGTGATAGTTACAATATTGTATCAAGCATGAAAAAGTCTCTTCCTGAAGTCAAGTCTTCTACTGATCCGTTTTATCGTGCCAGAGAAGTAAAAGATGCCCAAGAAATTGTCATACTGAAAAAAGCATCTTTGATACTAGATGAAATGTATGAAATGTGTGTAGATGAAATGATGATAGGCCAATCAGAGGCACAGCTTCAAACTATTCTGATGCAGTATGGAATGGAGCGGGGAATGTTTGCAACTGGATACAAATCTACACTAAATCCATTAATCATTGCAGGCGGTCCAAATGGTTCACTGCCCCATGCACAAGTAACTGATCGAAAATTCAAAAATGGAGACATGGTCGTAGTTGATCTCACTTTACGATACAAGGGTTATGTCTCAGATGCAACAAGAACATTTGGTCTTGGTTCTGTATCGGCAGAGGCAAAAAAAGTCTATGAAATTGTACGACAATCACAAGAGACAGGACTCAAAGCTGTCAAGCCAAATGCATCTTGCAAATCTGTAGATGATGCTTGTAGAAAATTAATTGAAAAGAAACAATATGGAAAATATTTCATACATTCTACAGGTCATGGAATTGGACTTGAAGTTCATGAATTGCCAAACCTTGGTCCATCAAGCACGGCAATATTATCCAAAAACATGGCAGTAACTGTGGAGCCTGGAATATACATTCCGCGAAAGTTTGGTGTAAGAATAGAAGACTCTGTAATTGTTGGAAACAAAGTTGAAGTCATGCACAAGTTTACAAAAGAACTTGTCATAGTATAACTAGACTAGGCCAATCTTCAAACAGTACCTCGTGTATCCATACCATCATGGCAGTACATGTCATTTACAGAACAATTGTTAGGGCAATAAAGTCAGCCAAGTTAGCAGAGCCTTTCTCCTTAAATGATCTTATCAAAGCATGTCCATATTTGGATAAGTACACCTGTATGGTATTTTTGTCAAAACATAAACAAGTCAATCCAGGTGAAACTTCGGAATTGTTTGAAATGGACTCGGAAGGAAAGTACAAACTAACTAGACCGTTCAAGTATGATCTTTAATGTGAAATTTGTTCTTCTATCTGAGTTCTGATAAACTTTACAATTTTGGATTTACTCTTCCATCCTGATTCAGTAAAAGTTTTTGAATTTACAACTATTACATTATTGTAATCCGGATTTTCCTTGTATCGTTTTGTGCCAATATCATTTGCAATGACAAGATCACAGTCTGCTTGTATTATCTTCTCTCTTGCCTTTGCTATCAAATTTTTCTTAGATACATTAGCCTCTGCCTTGAATCCGACAAGAAATGTATCACTCTGAATCTTTTTGATATCATTAATCATCTTGGGCACTCTTTTCAGCTTTAACGAAATTCTAAGAAGATCGCTATCAAGTTTAGTTCTACTTGGTTTTTCTGGAGTATAGTCTGAAGCTGCTGCTGCAAGGATTACAATGTCAAGTTTTTGTCTCATCTCTTTTTTTAGTGCGTCACTCATCTCTTCACTAGTTTCTACTCGTATCACCTTGGCACCTTTTGGCGGACTCTCTGTTCCAGGGCCATAAATCAAGGTGACCTTGGCGCCAGCTGAGACAAATTCTGATGCCAACAAGACACCTGTTTTCCCTGTACTCTGATTTGTAATTACTCTGACAGGGTCAATGTATTCTATTGTAGGGCCTGCAGTGATGAGAACTTTTTTTCCCTTGAGAACAGGTGACGAGCCAAACTTTTCTAACGTATAATCAAGTATCTCTTCAGGTTCTGCAGCTTTTGCCTTTCCCTCAACAAAGCTTGGAGAAATAAAATCAACCTTATTTTTCAAAAATTCAATATTTTTTACAACTGCAGGATTTTCATACATTGCCTGGTGCATTGCAAGTGCAATGATAATTGGAATCTTGGAGCCAAGTCCCACACTTAGTACCGTAGAAATAGGTGTATCATCAATTCCATTTGCCAACTTGCCAAGCGTATTTGCAGTACATGGGTATACCACAATACAATCAGATTGCTTATAGTCTGCAACCTTGATGTGCTCCAAGTCTCCAGTCAATTTTGTAATAACCTGATTTCCTGTTGCCCACTTGAAGTAGCTTGGCTGTATCAAGTCAGTTGCAGCCTTGCTTGCAACACAGGTAACGTTACCACCATGTCGCATGAATAACCTGGCAAGCTCAATTGCCTTGTATGCAGCAACACTTCCTGATATGCATAAAATAATTTTCTTTCCAGCAAGCTCTGTACCGTCAGAGCCAACTATATCTAACGAAGGATGTTTTTCAACCAATTTCTTTTTTCAACCTTTCAAGCTCTGTTTTGTCAATTGAAAATGAATGCTCTGCACCAGGAAACTTGCCTGATGTTACGTCATTTTTGTAAGACTCGATAGCGTGTACTATATCAGTAGATAATTCCAGGTATCTTTTTGCAAACTTGGGTTTTATTTTTTCATACAATCCCAAGACATCATGGACCACAAGCACCTGCCCATCACAGTCAGGGCCAGAACCTATGCCAATTGTTGGGATATCAATAGAACTTGAAATAATCTCTGAGACCTCTCTTGTTACCATCTCAAGTGCAATGCTGAACACGCCTGCCTTCTCAAGTGCCTTGGCAGAATCAATTAATTTTATTGCAGCATCCTTTGTCTTTGCCTGGACCTTGTATCCTTCCTGTAGTGTAGTGGTTTGGGGCTGGAACCCAATGTGGCCCATTACGGGTATTCCAATTTCTACAATGGCATGTATGGTATCTTTGATCTCAACTCCGCCTTCCAGCTTTACCGCATCTGCACCTGACTTGATTAGTCTTCCAGCATTTTCAATTGCCTGGGACTTGCTGGACTGGTATGACATGAAAGGCATGTCTGCAACAACCAAAGCATTTTGTCGTCCCCTTGCAACTGCCTCTGTGAAAAGGCACATCTGGTCCATTGTAACTGGTATTGTATTGTCATATCCTAGCATCACCATCCCTGCACTGTCTCCAACTAGTATAATGTCAACTCCGGCTTTGTCGCAAAGCTGCGATGTGGTGTAATCATATGCAGTGATTACGGTAATTTTTTTGGAATTTTTCATTGATGAAATATCTCTGACAGACTTAGGCATTTGCCATTCTCCTCAGGTTCTTTCTTATGGTGCCAATAGATTTTTTCAGGTTCTTTTTGTTATCAAATTTTGACTTCTCTTCTAGATCTTGCTTTGATAATTTTTTACAAGTATCAACTAGTATCTTCATTCCACGTACTACATTGTCTACAATTGTGATATCTGCAGTCTGGGCAGTGCGCGACATGGGATTCAAATCAAACGTAATCACGTCTTTTCCAAATTTCTTTAATGCAATTGTTCTGTCACCGTCTTCTAGTGGTACAAGTACAACATCTGCAGAAAATATTCCACGCTTGTCCACAACTCTTCTTGCACTGTCTAGTCTAGGAATCCTCTTTGAAAATTTAGGCGAAATTCCCAATATTTCTTTTGCACCATTTTTCTTTAGGATCTGTGAAATGGCTTTTTTTCGCTTTTCACTTGCATAAAATAAATTTACCTCAATTTTTGCACCAGTAATTTTTGAGAGCTCTACAATCTCTTTTGCACAAAGGGCCGCAAAGTTGCCATTTACCGATATTACAGGCAATTTAGCCACAAGAAGAGCCCTTGCAGCAGCCTTTATTGCCTTCTGAGATGTCTTTGTCGTCTTTTCCCCTATGAGATAGTCAAACATCTCACCTCTGCCATGGGCCAACAATCCCTCTTCAACAACCAAACCTTCTCTGAATCCATGGACAAGTTTTTCCCGGATGTAAAGAGAAGTGGCTCTTGGGTGTGTCTTTGGAATCAACACTAGGAGACCCTAGCTCCACTCTTGTCTATCTCAGTTTTAATTATCATTCCATCATATTTTTTTAAAATTTGCATCACTTCAAACTCTTTACTCTTTGGCACAAGTGTAAATACCGTCTCTCCAAACATTGCAACACCTGACTTGAATCCATTTTGGGACAGGTCATCAATTACCTGCTGCATTTGTCTTGTGATGACATGGACATATTTTGCAAATTCAAGTGACATGTCCAAAAATTCCATCTGGTCTCTTGACTTTAATAATTTTGTGACCATCTTTCCGCCAAGACCATTTATCGTTGAGAGTTCAGTCTTGATGAACTGTTTTGTTGATATTGGAGAAAAACAAATTACTATGGCGGTGTAGTCTGTGTGGATCTTCTGAAGGCTTCCAATTCCTGGAGCGCCATGCTTTGTCCTTATCTCAAATCCGCCATGATACGATGATAGTACAGTCCCAAGTCCTGTCTTGCAGTGAATCTCTGCATTGTGGGCAATCTGTCCTATTCTGGTTCTTGATAGATTTGTCCCAAGTGCCTTGTTTAACGCAAATGCCAAACTCAACGCAACTGCACCACTTGAGCCAAGACCATAGCCTACTGGTATGGTGGTATTGTGTTCAATATCCAAAAAATAATTTTCCTTTACAATTTTAAAAAATTCCTTTACAACAAATTCTGAGACCTGAGTGTTGTCAGACTTGTAGCCAGTTACCGCAATCTTGAATCCTGGCTTTTCAGAGCTTGTCACCTTGACCTTTGTTGTCACTCCCTCCTTGATGCAAAATCCTGCACCGATTGACCCCTTTTGCTCAGGCTCTCTTGGCTCTACTTCTGCCTTGAAAAACCCAGTAATGTGGCCTGGTGCAAAGGCTACTGCCTGCATAACTAGCTTAAATTTATGAGAAAATATAAAAATGATCATTAAATTATATAAACCAGTATAAATTGACTAAATTCATTCGACGCCTGCAAAGGATAGGAAGCAGTATACTGGTTTCTCTGCCAATAGAGTGGGTCCAGGCAAACAAGCTTGAAAAAAGCGACGAGGTAGAAATTGAGACAGGCTCTAACAGCATATCAATTACCCCTACTGGCGGAAGCAGGCCGCCAAATGAAGTTGTGATACAATATCCAGTATCAAAACAAGAAAACATTAGCGCCTATGTTACCGGTGCATACCTGCTTGGATATGATATCATAAAAATAAAAGGAAAATCAACCATATCAGTAGAGGACCGAGAAAAGATCCGTGGGCTGATGCGCAGGCTTGTCGGGATGGAAATTGTTGAAGAGGATGCATCAAATGTTAATGTCCAGTTTTTGCTTGATGCAACAACACTAAGTCCAGATAAGATACTAAAAAGAATGAGCTCAATTGTTCTTGGAATGTTTCGTGATACAATATCATGTCTTGCATCCGATGACCGCTCCGTACTGCAAACAATGCCAAGCAGGGACGATGAGATTGACAGGCAATATTTCTTGCTGGTACGATTAATCCGAAGCGCAATGGTTGACAAGAAACTTGCAACTGCACTAAACTTGGGAAACATTGACATCTTAGATTACAGGGTTGCAGCAAACTTGCTAGAGACTGCAGGTGATACCATAATTGATCTAGCACATTCAATTTCCGAATTGCCAGCATCAAAGACTGATACAAAAAAACTATACGATGCAGCACAAGAGATTGAAAACGTGCATGAAAAATCAATCACCTCATTTATTGAAAACAATAGAAAACTTGCAATTGAGGCAATCACGCTTCATAGGAACTATCAAAAAAAAATCTCAAGTGTTGGCTCGTCACTTGATCCAAAAAAACAAGGATCAATACAGTTGCTAAATCTAGTATTTACATTTGAAAAATTATCTAGATGCTGGGCAGATGTTGCCGATTTAGTAAAGCCAGTCTATACTTGATATTTTTTGCCGATAGCATAAGTCAGCACAGCACAAATTGTTTTAGAGTCTGTAATTTTTCCTGATGTAATCATCTTGAGAACCTTGGAAAAATCGATTTTTACAACAGACATGATTTCGTCCTGGTCAAGCTGCAGTCCTCCTGCTTTTTTTATTCCAGATGCAACATAGCAATGGATGATTTCAGTATTGTATCCAATGGAAGGATAGTACTTGATCAAAGGAATCATCTTTTTTGCTGTGTATCCCGTCTCTTCACGCAGTTCCCTGTGGGCACATTTTAGCGGTTTTTCCCCTTTTTCTAGCGTTCCAGCAGGAATTTCAAGCACATATCCATGCGGAAACCTGTGCTGTCTTACAAGCAATATCTTGCCATCCTCTATTGCAAGTATGGCAGCAGCACCAGGATGTTCAATTACTTCTCGTGTAACTTTGCGTTTGTTTATAGATAAAGTGTAGAGACTAAGTGAGAGAACTCTGCCCTTGAAGACATTTTTCCTCATTTAGAAAAATTACGCCACAATTATGTTATGAATGTATCTCAGACATGAGATGGAGCCTCTTTGATTTCTTGGCTTGTATGATTGCATCTCTTACCCATTTATTCAACAATGTAATCTTTTTTGGCATGAATAAATCAACAGAATGTATCCCTTCAATATCATGAACCTTGGCAGAAAGATCATCCATCTTGTATATGTTATTTGTGTACATGAAAAGTACAATCTGGTTCATGTGGACAAATGGATTTTGCAAAAATGATCCTGAGAACACTTTGACAAGTTTTCCAAGTACTTTTTTGATGTCTACTGCCCCAACTAATATGGCAAAGGGAATAAACTCTTCCATGTTTTTTGGATTGTAAATTAATGTAAACTGGATGGCCTCATCATTTTGTAATTTTTCAAGTGAGCGGGCTATGGTCTTAGTCGAAAAGCCAGACTTTTTTGCAATCTCTTCAATTTTTAATCGTGGGTCTTTTAATAAAATATCAATAATTTCAATGTCTGTCTTTGTCAGATCAGATCTTATCTCAGGATTTTTTGCCTCAAAGATACTAAGAACCCTAACATCACGAAGCAAGTTTTTTGCCAAGTCCATCTTTTTTGCAGGATCTTCTTTTACCACTATACTGCATACTGTAATTCCGCCAACACATGGCACCACAAAGAACGGCTCTCCGACCAATCTTATTTTTTGTATTATATCATCAATCTCTTTTCCAGTAACTACAAAATACAAGACACTAAACCCCAGTACTGGCGGTTCAATTTTTAGGGTAAACTCTTCAATTATTTTGTTTTCAATCATCTTCTGGATTCTTGATTTGACGGCAACCCCTGAGATGCCAATCTCTTGGCCTATCTGCCTGTCTGGCTTTCTGCAGTTGTTGAGTAGATGTGAGAGGATCTGTATGTCTAATTTGTCCATTTGTTATAGTATTACCTCGCTAGTTATATCAAATTGAACATGTATTATATATTATTGTCTAAAATGCTAATTATATATCGCTAAAACATTAAATATCAGACTAATTCTTGATCGTCTATTGGACTATAGGGCACAAATTGGTATCAGGTTCATCACAAGGCGCAGGGGCAGCCTCATTGCAGCAAGTCTTGCAGTTGCAATTGCCATACTTGTAGTCCAGGTAAATTCAGTAATTTTCCAGGGCCTCTATGATGCAATCGTCCGTGACCAAATCAATTACAGATTTGGCCATGTATACATTACAAGACAAGAAGACTTTATCACAAAATCAGATTTTGTACTTGTAAACTGGCTTGAAAGAATTCCATATGTTCAAGCTGCTGCTCCAAGAATTGACTCTGCTGCATCAATTAACGCAACAATCAATGGCCAGCTAATACACGATTATTCTGTACCTGTTATCGGAGTTGATCCTGTTCTTGATAGGCAAGCGTCCACAATGTATCAAACTGTGGGAGCAGGTGGACAGTATGTCACGTACAGAGATTCAGTTGTACTTGGAGCAATTGTAGACAGAGATCTTGGTTTTCCTCAAGTTGGTGATACTATAAAACTAAAATTCAAGGATCAGTTCGGCAACGATGTTCTAAAAAGATTGACCATAGTTGGAATCACTGCAACTGCAGGTTCAGTGGGTCTTGACAATAGTGTTATAATGAATATTGATACACTGAGAGAAATTTTAAACAGGCCACACCAAACACAGTCAATTCTTGTCAGGCTAAACGATCCCACAAAGGATACAGATGTCAAGGATCTATTTCTTGCCGCGTTTCCATCAAATAATGACAAGTTCAAGGCACAAACAATTGAAGAGTCAGCAGAACAAACACTGAGTGGTTTTCGTTCTGGTATTGCACTGATTAATCTAGTTGGATATTTTGGAATGATGTCATCAGCGTTTGCCGTAGTTACCATACAAATGATGCAGGTAACAAGCAAGACACGAGACATTGGTGTAATGAGGGCAATTGGCGCAAAAAGAAAAGATGTACTGCTAGTTTTCATATTTCAGGGAATGGTAATTGGCGCAATTGGTGCAGGACTTGGTACAGTCATGGGGGTAACGTATACAGCATATGCAAAAGAGACACACATGACATTTCAGGGCAGCTTGCCACTTGAGGTCAAGTACAACTGGACAAGCATACTCCAGACCGATATCATGGCGTTTGTGCTTGCAGTTATTGCATCAATCTATCCAGCATACAAGGCTACAAGGCTAGAGCCGGTGGAGGCAATGCGGGTTGGCTGATTACGTTTTAGAAGTAAAAAACATCGATAAAGTGTACGGTCAGGGAGAGACCGAAGTCTATGCTCTGCGAAATCTATCCTTTAGCGTAAAGCGAGGGGAATTCATGCTCATAGTTGGAAGCTCAGGCTCTGGCAAGTCCACATTGCTTAACATGATTGGATTGCTTGACAGGCCAACAAGGGGCAAGGTGATAATTGATGGAGTGGATACATCAAAGCTAAACGACAATGAGTTGTCCACATTTAGAAACTCTAAACTTGGTTTCATATTTCAATTCTCAAACCTCTTGTCAGACCTTACCGTTCTAGAAAACGTTACACTGCCAAGAAAGATTCAGGGTACGATACAAAACTCTGCAGACGAGGCAAAGACATTGCTCAAAACTGTGGGACTAGAGACTCAGATGCATAAATTTGGAAACCAGATCTCAGGTGGACAAGCACAAAGAGTTGCAATCACAAGGGCACTGATTGCAAAACCAGCTGTTGTACTTGCAGACGAGCCTACGGGAAACTTGGATTCAATTTCTGCAGAGACCACGGTCCAGCTGTTAAAATCATTGAACCGTAAACTGTACCAGACCTTTATCATAGTGACACATGACAGACACCAATTTGGCGAAGTGGATAAAGTAGTAACAATAAAAGACGGAAGAATTCTCAAAGAAGAGATGGAGGAAAATCTGACTTGATCTACAAGGGTATGGCAGTTCTAGTACTGTTGCTTGCAGGACAGATTGTACTGCCAAGCTATGCTACATCACCTGAAATACTTACACCAGCCGAATCACCGTTTGAGCATGGATTCAATGACGTCAAGTTGCTTGACGCATACTTTGGGCCTGCCGGACAAAAAATTGAGGTAGAGCCAGGTGACATGAACGTTCCATTTACAGTTGTATTGTCAAATGTTGGAACAGAAGATATTTCAGGAATCAATGGCCTTCTAAGCTTGCCAACAGGATTTTCAGGAGTTCTTGCAAACAATGGACTCATCGAGGCTGATAATACCCAGACAGCTACTGCCGGACAGTCCTTTACGCTTACATTCTTTGTCAATGTGGACAAGACAATTAACATCCACGACTATTCAGGTACAATCAAGATTACATATTCAAGGGTAAGAGAAAACGGAGACCGCACAGCATTTCTTGACTTTAACTTTAAAGTTACAGGAAAAAGTGTGGTAAACTTGAAGGCACAAAACCCATTTTTGGATCCGGCATCAAATAACAATGTAACAATCCAGATCTCAGATGCTGGCACCGCACCACTAAATGATGTGGATGTTGTAATACAAAGAGACCAGAGCACAACTACAACGACTGACACAACCAACTTGCAGGGAATCGTGCTTGACCAGAACCACTGGAAGGTGGGAACAGTCCAGCCAGGCTCGTCAAATACATTTTCAATCCAGGCATTTATCCCACAAAATGTGGCAGGACAAACAATCCATGCCCCATTTACTGTAACATATTTTGATGGACAAGGAAACCAGGTTACAACAACAAGAACTGTAGACTTTATTGTTGGCCCAACAAGTTCTGTATCAATAATAAAATTGTCAACTCCACCATATCTTCTGACTGCAGTAATGCAAAACCTTACAGTAGGAGTCGAAAACCTATCACCGTCAAAGATATCTGATATTTCAATTTCAATTACGCCAAACTCTAACAACCTAAAGATCCTCCAAGACAACAAGTGGTTCATAAATGAAATCGGCCCTCTTGAAAAGACAGACTTGGTAATTCCAGTATTTGCAGACAAGAGCATTGAGGGACAAGCAGTAAACTATGAAGTTGATACACAATACACCAAAGACGGTGCAACAGTAATTGAAAAGCAAAACTTTGCAACCTACATCAGGGGAGTAATTGATATCTCACTTCATGACATAGGCGTGACAGATATTGCAGGCAAGAAGATGATAATAGGAGATGTGCTCAACCAAGGAAATGTAAAAGCAGTCTTTGGCCAGGTGACTGTGATACCTCTTGACAATTCAATCATAAAAAAATCAACCCAGTATATTGGTGACATTGACATTGATGCACCAGTGCCGTTTAACATTCCAGTAAACTCTGACACTGTACCAACAGGTGATCAAAAAGTTCAGGTGACACTAACATGGAAGGATACACTATTGCAGCCGCATACAATAACTGAAATTGATACTGTATCATTTGGAGAGCCACAGGTCCAATCAGGGAATGGTTCAAACTTTGACCAATTACAGATTATCATACTTGTAGCAATTGCAGCAGGAATAGGCGGAATCGTATTCAAGGTACGAAAGAAAAAGGCTGTTGTACTTGAAAAAAAGATTGAAGAATCAAGCTAAGGGTATATTTACTGCAAAGGCATTTTTTTAGACATGATATGGGATGAGATTGAGATCCCAAAAGAAGTTCGCCATTTTATGCTCGAAGGGGCAGAAGAGACAGTACTGGGTCAGAAAAATGGTGCAAAAAAACAGTATCGTTATGGTAATCTACACATTAGAGAATACGACGACAAGTATCTAGTCCACATGGATAGAGTTGATCCAAGAAAAGATCCACTGGGCCATCTTGTGCAAGATGCTCCAGAGATTCTAGTTGGAATTGCAAGCGCGATTATTACAGCAAACAAAGTTTCATCAAGTGTTTCCAAATTGCAAAAAAACATGCCTTTTGCAAAGGGCACATCTCTTTTTGCAGGACTTTTAGCATCTGTAATTGCAGGTTATGCAGGTTATTCCCTTACAAAAAAGCTAAAAGAGTTCTAGGGAGGGAAAGGCAAATTTCACGTCTTAGAACAATTCAAACCTTCATCAAACTAGTACCGCTTGTAATTGCACTACGAAAAGACAGAAGAGAGTGGGTAAGAAAGCAAGGAAAAAATGTCGACCTTAAAAGGTACCAAAAAAATGCCCGCAAGGCACTCCAAACGTTTCTCTTGCTTGGCCCTGTCTACATCAAGCTTGGCCAGTGGCTCTCATCAAGGGCTGACATTTTGCCGCAGCCATATCTTGAGGAATTGGCAAAACTACAGGATGAAGTTCCAGCAGAATCATTTGATAAAGTAAGGCCAATAATAGAAAATGATCTTGGGCCAATGGACAAGAGTTTTGATTTTGTTGACACTAACGTAGTATCCGGTGCATCACTTGGACAAGTCTACAAGGCAAAGCTAAGGGGACAAGATGTTATCATCAAGGTCAAAAGGCCTGGAATTGAAAAAATTGTTGAAGAAGACATTCATGTGTTAAAAAAAATCATTCCGTTTGCAATGAGGTTTGTTGATCCAAATCTTCGATATTCTGCAGAGGCCATGCTTTCACAGTTTATCGAGACAATCCATGAAGAGATGGATTATAGAATTGAATCCCAGAACCTAAAGGCAATCAAGAAAAATATGCAGAGCTACCCAAAACTGATAATTCCATCTGTAATTGACGACAGGTCCAGCAAAAACATACTTACCATGGAGTATCTACCTGGAATAAAAATAACAAATGTCAAGGCACTTGACGAGGCAGGAATTGACAGAGAACAGATTGTCGTGCGTGCCCACAGGGTATTTTTTACAATGTTACTTCGACATGACCTGTTTCATGCAGACCCACATCCAGGAAATATTTCAGTAGCAAATGATGGCTCGCTGATACTGTATGATTTTGGAATGGTCGGAAGACTAGACACCAAGACCAGACTGAAATTAATCAGGCTCTATCTTTCGTTAATAGAAAGAGACCCAACAAGGACAGTCTCTGCAATGGATGATCTTGGGATGCTCATGCCAGGATTTGACAGAAGCATAATAGAAAAGGGACTAGCGCTTTCAATCCAAGCTTTTCATGGAACCAAAGTGGACAGGATGGAAGTCAAGGCACTGATGGAGCTTGCAAACAAAACAATGAGCAAGTTTCCCTTCAAGTTACCAAAACATCTTGCGCTTTATATGAGAATGACATCAATACTTGAGGGAATCTATCTCACACATAAAGTAAATTTCAGGTTCATCAATGTTCTACAAAATATACTAGAAGAGGAGAACATTGTACGGGACGCATATGTAGAAGAAATAAAACTATCATTTGGAAGATTTGTCAAGTCAATAGATTCTGTAATTGCTCTGGCACCAGAAATAAGACAATTCATGGAACAAAGCAAAAACATGCAGCAAAACAAACCAAAATCAAGGATCGTTCTACTTTCTGGAACAATTCTTGCAGCAGCAGTCTTTGTAGGCTCGACAACATTGTACTCTGCAAATAATACCATAGGCGAGATTGGAATGATCGGCTCTGCTGTTATAATGGCTCTTTCTGTATTGATGAAAGATCGTTAGATTTCATACTTTAATCTTGCGACAAAATCATACTGATGAATTCTGCCTGATGGTTATATCTAAAAATTTTCAAGTTTATACAGTGAAAACACTAGGACTATCTCTTGTCTGGCTTCTCCTTTTTGGTGCGTTAGTTACACAGGGTGGAATATTGTCTGCATCTGCTATTGAACCGGTTCCACTTTCACCAAGAAACCTTAACGCATCTTCAGTATCTGATACACAGATCTTTTTGATCTGGGATACTCCAGTTAATGCAACCGGAGTTACTGGATACCAATTAGAATACAAGACAGGCTCCAACCCATATTCAGTTTTGAGTCTAACAGGCAACTTGACAACATATCTTCATACTGGACTTGTAGCAAATACAACTTACACTTATCGTGTTTCTGCAATCAATTCTGCAGGAATTGGCAACCCATCAAATGAATCCACTGCAACCACACTTTCGGTTCCCTCTGCGCCTACAAATCTATCTGCTATTGTAATCTCTTCATCACAAATCAATCTTGGATGGACTGCACCAAGCAATGATGGCGGAACTGCTATCACGGGTTACAAAATTCTAAGAGATAGTTCCTGTACTGGAACATTTGCTACTATATCGACCACCACAAATTCAAGTACCAAGTATTCTGATACTGGACTTGCTGCAAATACATGCTATCGATATAATATTCAGGCAATCAACGCAATAGGTGTAGGCAGTATAGCAACAAGTAACGTAACTGCAACCACACAATCTATACCTATCCAAACACATGTTCCAAATTTCCCTACTGGATTAGATGTGAAAACAACATCTAACACATCGCTAAATCTTACTTGGGCCGCACCATCTGATAACGGCGGAGCAGCAATAACTGGCTATCTCATACAGAGAAACGGTACAGCTATTGTAATCAACACTTTCTCAAACAAAACTAGCTATGCTGACACAAATCTACTACCATCTCATCAGCAAACATACCAGATTGCTGCATGGAATAGTATTGGATTGGGCGCATTTTCAAATCCAGTTTCTGGAATTACCAATTCAACTGTTATTTTACCTTCTGGTAATGGAACAAACCAAACTTCTGCTAATTTAGGTAAGTTAATCTCAGATTTGGAGCACCAACGTAACCAATTATTGCAGCAACAACGACAAGAAACTCTGGTTCTAATTCATGACTGCCGTGCTCAAATCAAGAATGCGTCTTCAGAGAATAAAACACAGGTTGCTCAGGATTGCAAGGTAACGATAAAAGAATCTAGAACAAAATATACTGATTTGAAAAATCAACTAAACACAGAATTGACAAATCTCAAGACTCAACTCAAATTACAATTACATGAAGACAAAAATCAAAAACGCTCTGACAATGAAACAAAACATTCTGAAAATGAAACAGATCACTCTGAGAACAAAATCAACCAACTAGAAAACATGACAGAACACTTTACGCTAAAATTACCTAATTTACAAAATAACATGACACAACATCTCAAGATAAGCTCAGAAAAACAAAATGGTAAAGATAGTCATAACCACGGCAAGCACAATCAGCAAGGTAATAACCAGAACTAGGACATAATTTCTAGTAAAGTTACACTACTAGATTTTTCCAGATCTTATTCTATTACGATATTTTTTCCAGTCTTTGTTGGTATTGTTAGAGTGAGTACACCGTCACGATACTTTGCAGATGCCCCAGGATTTTCATCATCTTTTACCTCAATTGGCAGTCTGATTTTTTTGTCAATTGATCGTGGTCTCTGTCTCCAGACTACAGTACCTTCAACATCGTCCTCTCTTGCTGCGCTAATTGAGAGTATGTTGCCGTTTAGTCTTAGCTTGATCTCTTTTTTGTCAAATCCTGGCATGTCTATTGATACAACTAGGCTATCATTTTGCAGTATCATGTCTACTGGAGGTAAAATGAACTCGTAGAATTCACGTGACTTGTTGCCTATTTCTCTCATGACTTCTTTTGCCATGTAATGACCTATGCCCATGATAGTATCATTTAGTACTTTTTTGATTATTAAACCTTAGTCAGATTGACAATTTATCTACTGCCCGATTTAATAGGACTTTGATGATTATTGTAATAGAAGGCTTTGACCAGGCAGGAAAAAAAACCCAGTCAAAATTATTGTCTGATTTTCTCAAGGCGCAAAACAAAAAATCTGTAATATTTAGTTTTCCAGATTACACCACTCCCGTTGGAAAAGAAATCAAGAACTTTCTTGGCGGCAAGCGCAAGTTTGCGCCACAGGTAATCCATTGCCTTCTTGCAGCAAACAGGTGGGAACGATCAAAGGACATCCTAGATGCACTTGCAAAAAATCATGTTGTCATAATGAATCGATATTATCAATCAAATCTGGTGTATGGAACAGTAAATGGGCTTGACTTGAAATGGCTTGAAAACCTGGACCGGGGCCTTCCAAAAGAAGACATGGTTATACTGCTTGATGTCAAAGTATCAGATTCATTTTCAAGAAAAAAGCAAAGACGAGATAGGTTTGAAAAAGACAAGACATTTGCACTCAAGATTGCAAACACATACAGAAAGCTTGCAAAAAAATATCACTGGTATACTGTAAATGCATCACAACAAAAAGATCAAGTTCATCAACAGGTACGAGATATCGTATCAAAACATATCAAGTGAAAAAAGACATGGCCAAAAAATATCTCCAGATTGTTGACCCGATTCATGATTTCATCACTGTGTATTCGCATGAGCTGGAACTCATAGACTCGCCTGTATTTCAGAGACTGCGAAGAATACGACAGCTTGCAGGTGCACATCTTGTGTATCCAGGTGCCCAACATTCAAGATTTGAGCATTCTCTTGGGACAATGCACATTGCAAGCCAGGCAGCAAATGTACTCAAAGATAAGGGGTATCTTGATGTAAACGATTCTGAAAATATACGAATGGCTGCACTTTTACATGATATCGGTCATGGCCCATTTTCACATCTCTTCGAAGAGGTTTTGCAAAAAAAGAAAAAAAATTCTCATGAGGATATTGGAAAAAAACTCATACTAGAATCTGAAATTGGAGATATAATAAAAAAATCAGGATTTGACAAGGCATTTCTTGGCAATCTGGCATTTGGAAATTCAAAATACCAATTCATGAATGAAATCATCTCTGGTGGACTGAGTGCAGACATGATGGACTATCTTTTGCGTGATGGCTATTTTACTGGTGCAGAGCATGCAAAGGTGGATTTTATGAGAATAATTCATTCACTTGATGTTCATGACAAGAAACTCTCACTTGACAAGTCAGCACTCTATTCTTTTGAATCGATGATGATTTCACGATACCAGATGTTCAAAGCAGTATACTTTCACAAGACAGTGCGCTCTGCAGAGGTGATGCTGATACAATCAATGGTACTTGCAGACAGTGAACTTGGACTTACTACAGATGATATGGAAAAGTATGTCCAGTTGACAGACGAGTTTGTAATATCCAAACTTGTATCATTAGAGCCCAAAAATGCAGAACTCAAAAGAGCAAAACAGCTTGCAATAGAATACCAAGAGCGAAAACTGCTAAAATGTGTCTACGAAAAGATCTTTACTCGTCCAAGAATGGGCAAAGTAAACATATCAGATCTCCAAGATGAGATTGCAAAAAGATCCAAAGTAGACAAGTGCGAGGTCTTCATTGATATATCAAAGACTCCTTCTATTCCACTTGCCCCATCAAAAAAAGAATCCCAGTCTATCATTCTTACAACAAAAAAGGGAGAAGGACCAAAGGAATCATACGAGCTTCCGATATCTGAGATTCCACTGGTCTCTGCAATTTCAGGCTTTATGGATACGCTCCGGGTCTATACACGACAGCAGTTCCGAAAAAAGGTTGAAATTGCAGCAAACGTCATCCTTGGTGAAAACAGTCAATGAAAAAAAGAATTGTAGTAAAATTATCAGGCAGTCTGTTTGGCCTTGAAGACATGAAGACACTAAAACAATATGCCGAGTTTTTTGTAAAAATAAGCAAGGTTTGTCAGCCAATCATAATTGCAGGTGGGGGAAAGATTGCAAGACATTACATCTCTCATGCAAGATCATCTGGTGCAGATGAATCAACACTAGATGAGCTTGGAATTGAAGTATCAAGGCTTAATGCAAAACTTTTGATCTATGCGCTGCAGGAAAAAGCATATCCACATCCGCCTATAAATCTAAAAGAAGTTGCAAATGCTGCAGATACTGGGTTAATTGTAGTAACAGGCGGACTTCATCCTGGACAGAGCACAAACGCCACTGCTGCACTCATTGCAGAAAAAGTCAGAGCAAGCACATTTTTGAATGCCACAGATGTAGATGGAGTGTATGACTCTGATCCAAACAAGAACAAGAATGCAAGAAAATTCAAAAAGATTCCAATAAAAAAATTACGTTCAATGCTTGTACACCAAGACGCTGTGGCAGGCGGCTATGACCTAATGGATATAGTTGCACTAAAAGTAATAGAGCGCTCCAAGCTAAAGACAAGAATACTAAAAGCAGACACAAAGACACTTGAAAAAGCAATCAAAGGAAGTCCAGAGGGCACTGAAATTACACTAGCCTGATTTGTCCGGTGTATTCTGGAATGCCTGCAGTCATGGCTTTTTTCAAAATTTCTCTAGCGTCATTTTCTGCAAGAACCTTTGATTGAGATTTTGCATATCCTTCCTCATCAACTATTACAACAAGCCAACCTTCCCCCGGTTTTTCAACAACTGCAGCAAGTTCCTTTTCTCCAACTGGTACAAATGCCCCTTGCGATTTTTTTACAGTAAGTGTAAGCATTGCAAAGCCTGCATGCGAGAAAAGCGTCATCTGTGACTTTCTTGATCTCTCCTGTCCTATTCTGATTGCCTGGTGATACTGCACAAGTTGTATTTTCGAACTTTTACTATAAGCGTTTTCAACTCAACATTTAAGAATTGAACAAATGGTAGAAATATCCTTGGATAAGAAAATTTTTGTCTTTGCTGCAATAATAGCAATAATTGTAGTACTTGCTGTAGTTGTAATTCTTCCAAGCTCAGGAATTTTCAAAAACATGTTTACTCCAAATGCAAATACACCAACTGCACTTACATCTATAATGACTGAGGTAAAACCTCTTGACGTGCAATACAATGGATCTTCTATACTATCAGTTGGCAGCAGAGATGGAACAATAGAAACAAAGTTTAATCTTACAAATCCAAATGATAATACTCTGATAATTGAAATGGTAACCTATGACATCTATGCAAATGATGTAGTGATTGGTCATGGACAATATGGACAACGATACGATGGAACCTGGGAGAGCTCTTCTTATTTACCACTGACACAGTACAATTCTGAAATCATTACCGTTGACACAAAGATCACCAATGATGGAAATAATCCACAAGTCTGGTCTGCATTACAAAACCACGCTGTCAAGTTTAGATTTAACGGAACTGCCTATTACTCTACTCACTCAGCTTTTGCAGGCCAGTCCTATACAAAAGATTTTGATTTCTTGCAATAGTTCTACTTTTTAGTAGGATTGTATCTTGAGCGGATGAACTTTACTAGATAGACAAAGCCCAATACTATCCAGGTAAGTAGCATTGCGCCCCACGCCAGAACTACAATTTTTGGCATGGTCAGATTGAACTGGTACACATAGTTGAGATATTCTGCAGGGATTACCTTGTCGAGTTGGTATATTGGCAAAAGATATGGATTTAGGTCATGTATGTTGATCACAGATTTTTTGTCAAGTAATGTAATGACAGCATGCCATCCAAAGAAAAATGTCACAAAGAAAAATCCAGCCTTTCTGCCTACGGGTTTTTTGTATCCACGTTTTTCAAATTTCTCCAGTCTCTCCTTGACTTTTACAAGTTCTGTCTTTAACTCCTCAACAGACTTTTGATCCCCCGTTTTTTTCTTTGAGGGACCAAGGTATGTAGTTATCAATGAATCCAGATACATTTTATCAGAATTGTAAAGTGTCTTACCATCCTGCAGGGCATCTAGAATATAGTTGAGCCTTCCAACGTCTCCTTTCTTACCATCTATGAGATGCACTACATAATCAATTAGTTCGTCTGCCATCTAACCACTTTCCAATATGACATGACTTGACAAAAGCGGCTTTAGATGACATTATCAATATTATCAA
Source organism: Nitrosotalea sp. (assembly GCA_025451075.1). Lineage (GTDB taxonomy): Archaea > Thermoproteota > Nitrososphaeria > Nitrososphaerales > Nitrosopumilaceae > Nitrosotalea. The sequence continues at coordinate 19,440 of JANWLA010000038.1, forward strand.
GCTCTTTTGGAAAGGGATTTTAATTATTATTGGGATTCTAGCCTATCTTCTTGAGAAAGCTCATGACAGGTTCCCTGTCAGAATTTGACAGAGATGAGAATCCCTCCAATAGCTCTCTTTGAACATGCAATGCATCATACGAGGCCTTTTTGATATACTCTGAATTGAGCGGGACAAGTTTGTCAATTGTTCCCTCACTGTACGATTCAATGTATTTTCTCAATAACAACAAAACAAAATTTGGTGCAACATCAAGTAATGTTATAATTGCTTTCTTCAAATCCTTCTCTTTTGTATTGACCTCTTTTTCAAAAAAGTCATTCATGATTCTTATTCTCTCTTTTCCTGTCTCTGATACAGAAGCTGCAACAAGCAAACCACTGTCAGTGAGTTGATAATATGGAACTCCTTGTTCTTGTAGTGCTTTTGGTCCACGCTTTATTGGTAGCCTGCCAGCTTCTCTGACTAATTCAAGAGGAAGAAGAATCTCATCCAAATCTCTAAAAATTCCAGAATAGATATTCTGCCAGGTTGTACCGTTCTGTTCTGCTAGCTTGTGCGCAATGGCAGTACGAGTCTTTTTTGTAGGCAAAGTCTCAGATGCAAGATGTATTATGATTCCTCGCTGGCGCATCGCTTCACCTGTAAATTCTTTGTCTTTTGTCTTGAATGTCTGAAAAACTGATAGTTTTGGAATTTGCTTTTTTACTTTGGTCATCTTACTCACAAAATGAATTCCTGTATGGTGAAATGTTTCTCTTTTATAGTTTGATAATCTAAAATATTCATTTTGCGATATTATCGTATTTTTCCTAAGATATAAGAATTTGTGACCTGAAGAAATTGTAACAAATTATTTTTTCCTCAAATATTGACTGCATCAATTTGTGAAAAAATTTCAATAATATATCATACATTTGCAGATGTGTATGAAATGGATTTACATTACCCAAAGTTCACAATTGTAACATGTTGATTTCACCTACTGATCTAATGGAGAAAATCAAGAAACCCAATCTTGTCCTTGTTGACTGCAGATCATACAAAGATTATTTGCGGGGGCATATTCCAGGTGCGGTAAATCTTGACTTTTTCTATTATCATTGGTCTGACACTTCAAAAGATGGAATAAAGGCATTTGAAAAACAGATGGAGAATCTTCTATCTTTTTTGGGGGTTGCAAAAGACAAGGCAGTTGTTTTCTATGACGATGTTTCTGGAATGAGTGCAGCAAGAGGCGTCTGGCTCTTGATGTATTTTTCACACAAGGACACATTCATGCTTGATGGCGGATTCAAAAAATGGTCCAGTCTTGGACTTGATACTGAAATCAAGACAAATGGATTCAAACCGGACAAATTTTCAGGCAAGGTAAACAAGGAAATAATTGCAGGCTATGAATACGTCAATAAAAAAATAGGCAAGGCGATACTTGTTGATGCAAGAAGCAAGGACGAATACAACGGGATTACAGTACGGGCTGCAAGAAAGGGACACATTCCTACTGCAATCAACATAGACTGGACACTAAATGTCAACGATGACGGTACAATGAAATCAAATGAAGATCTTGTCAAAATATACAATTTTTCAAAGGATGATGAAGTCATAATATATTGTCAAGGAGGATATCGTGCAGCCAATTCTTTTTTGACACTCAAAATGCTTGGATTCAAAAATATCAAGGTCTATCTTGGTTCATGGGGAGAGTGGGGAAACAAACTAGATCTGCCAGTTGAGCTAAACCAAAACTAAAATCTAATAAAATAATGTACGATGATCGCATGTTTGTTAATTTTAAAAAATTTAAAAATGCATTTGCAAGAATTAGATTAATATAGCCTCCTCAAATGAGCCTTTGGTGATGGTGCTAAACAAGCGTTCTAAATTATCGCTTTTAGTTATAGCTGCTGGATTGACAATTGCACTATCAACATTTGTGTCAACAACTCCAGCATTTGCTGCAGATGCTTCTACTACTAATAGCGGATTAACAAAACCACTTTTGGCAATTGCTGCCGCAATTGCAATTGCTGGTGGTCTTATTGGTACTGGTAATGCACAACAGGGTATTGGTGCTGCTGGTATGGGTATTATTGCCGAAAAGCCAGAGAAGTTTGGTCAAGTGCTATTCTTCTTTGTGATTCCAGAAACTCTATGGATCATTGGATTCGTATTGGGAATCATATTGCTACTGGGCATACTATAGTGGTTTTCAGTAATGAGCATTGAAACGTTCATTCAAGAGATAGAGACTAGGAAGCGAAAAGAGATTGAGGGTCTTGAAAAAGATCTTCAGGAAAGCAAGTCTAGACTCCAAGCCGAGATGAATAACACACTAAAGGAGATTCAAGAGCGTTTTTCAACTGAAGCCAAAGTCAAGTCAGAAAGAGAGCAAGCAAGAATAATCGAGGCATCAAGGCTACAAGCAAAGAAGATCATGTTTGATGCCATAAATGCCAATATGCAATCTGCCTTTGCTATAATTCACAAAGAAATAGAAAATTACACAAAAAGTCCACAGTACAAGAAATCTCTTGAAACTATGGTCAACAATGCAAAAAAGAAACTTGGTCAAAATATTATAGTTCACTGCCGAGAAGAAGATAAATCAATTCTCAAAGAACTTGGAATAACCACAAGTAAGTCAGTTAAGACACTTGGTGGAATCATTGCAGAAAACAAAGAAGGAACAAGAGAATTGGACCTTACCTTTGAAGAATTACTTAGAACCAATGAAGACCAAGTCAAGAGCTTCCTCTCGGAGAAAATGTAAT
>JANWLA010000039.1 GCA_025451075.1 Nitrosotalea sp.
AGCAAAAACACATTGTACAAGATGCAATGAAGTCAGGCGCAAGAGACTATGTGATAAAACCATTTGACAGATCTAATGTAGCAATGGTGATGAGCAAGGTTATCAGGTCGAAATAACATGATGACAAAATGTAAGATATCTTTTCAATTTCGGTCGTTTTCTTGTACATATCACGGTGAGTTGTAAAAGTTTTGAGTGTCAGTTGTAGTGATTTACAAAAATTAAATTCTGTTCTTGACTTTTTTATTGTTCATAAAACGATACCATCGTTGAGTTCTATGCTCAAAGAACCAGTAACACATCTTCTAAGAAAAACACAAGAAATTCCAATCATGAATCTAGATTTGCTCATATCTAATATCGAAGAACTGAATGTCATGTCTGCAGTATATGTTAAATGCGATGGAGATATTCGCATGGGCATATTGCTGTATCTTCCAGAAAAAGAATCACAAATGCTTGCAGAGAAATTGCTTGGTAAACCGATCTCAAATGAACTTGTTGACATTGCAACATCGTCAATATCTGAAATTGGAAACATACTCACGGCATCACTCATTAATGCAATATCTATTGATACTGGATACAGAATTTGTTCATCAGTACCTGGATATGCCATTGAATTCTTCAGAACCTTGCTTGAAGCTGTAATATCTGATTTTGGCAATGAATCTGATAAATTAGTTATTTCAAATGTGGAACTCCATGGTGTCACCTCTGGTATTTGTATACACATGCTTTTGATTCAAGATTCTTCTGAAATAAGAAAACTTGTGATATAGAGATTGATTTTTCAATGAATCGAGTAATTGAGATAAAAATGGGAGGTATGGAAATAATTACTGATGATAAGGAAGAATTGAAAACCTTTGTTGGTTCGTGTGTTGCCATTTGTTTATTTGATCTAGTGTCTAAAGTTGCAGGCATGGCACATGTCATGTTACCAAAAAAATCTGATGGCATAAGATTTACTGAAAGAAGTGACATTGGAAAATACGCCGATGAGGCGCTTTCATACATGGTAAATGACATGATACTGAAAGGGGCAAATCCTAAAAGAATTAAAGCAAAAATGGCCGGTGGTGCTACTATATTTGCGCATGAATCTGAGACTGGCTTGTTCAATGTAGGACCACGGAACATTACATTCTTGAAACAGATCCTAAAAGAAAATGATATTCCTCTTATTTCTGAGGATACCGGAGAAAACTTTGGACGATGGGTGAGATTTAACTTACATTCTGGAGACATGATCATTACCTCAAATCTCAAAAAGTTTGAGAAAACAATCTGATCTTGTTTAATGCTTTGAAAAATTATCTACTTAAGTATCTAGTACAAACTAAATAGAAAATCATGATTTCTTGATATAAAATAGACTTTTCAACTAATCTCTGATAAATTAGCATAGTTTCTAAGATAGATAAATATCGAACCTTGTCTATACAACCTTGGGAATGATGGGCATTGAGAGGCAGACTGCCTGACATTAAAGAAAAACTAATTGTATTTGGGGTGATTACTGGCATCTTCCTACCGGTACGAATGGTTTTCTATGCTTATTTTTCAACACATTGGATTGGAAGTCTGGGTCTTGTTTCATCACTCATGTTTGTATTGATATTTCTAGCACATAAGAAAAAGCTTGGACGTTTTGGTACTTTATTTTTAAACCAGCTGACAAAAACAATAAAAGGAAAATCTGGTAAAATTGCAATTGTTATTTCTTTGGTACTGATTACATATTTTGCAAGTACTCTTGTATGGATTGAAAGAGGTAACACGATATATTCTAACGAAAAACACCTAGTATCACAAATCATATTTTCAAATTATGATGCAAATAAAATGAATCCAAATGATATTAATAAAATAATGGGCATCAAACAAGGAAATGCAGTAATTGATGTATCAAATGTGAATTATGCGGATCAAATCATATCAATGACCTATGCCATAATGAACGACATGATGGGCGGATGGATGGTTAACCTTGATATGATACTTCTTGTAGAACAATTTGAGTTCTTGGGATTTATAATTCTGTACCGGAAAGTTTACAATCCCTCCAAGATCCTATTGGCAAATAGTTCAAATTATTGATATGTGTTTATCATATCACTTAACAAGCAGTATGGGACATGAGGCATATTGAGATACTCCTATTGACACACTGCCTAAGAGTAGCGGTTTGAATCCTGTCTTTCCTCTAGTTCCCATCACTATGAGATCAACTTTATTTGCATTAGCAAACGTTGTCAATGTTTCAATTACTGAGTTACAAGATATTATGCGGGCTTCTACTGAAACTTTTTTTGTGGCTGCAACATTTTGTAGTTTATTCAACTCTTTCATCGAATTATTTTTCAACTCATCAATTATCTTTGCATGCTCTGAAATGTAAAATGGCTCTTCTTCAGGAGATCTGAACAAACATGTAACAATTGTAATCTTGGATTCAAATTTTACTGCAATTTCAAGTGCTGCATAAAATGCATTATTTGAATAGTTGGAGCCATCATATGGAACAAAAATGTGATTAAATATTATGTTTTCACCAGGCTATCTTATTGAGGTAACCACATATGGAAATAACTTAGCTTGTTTGTACTAAAAACTTACTAGCTATATTTCCTTATTTACCTACTTTCTAGACAACTAGGAAAATGATACATTGTATTTTACTGTATCACATGTTTGTTTGAAATAGACAACCATAAGGGTTAATGTATCTGTTGGATGAATAAAAATTGGATTGTCACAGTCTCAGCCTGAGCCACAGAAAAAGTCTCTAGTAGAAGATCTAAGTGTACTTACAGGTAAGGCCTTCAAAGAATTAGATGCAACAAGATATGAACTTCAAGAAAAAGAACGACTCTTAACAAATATTGCAAATGAATCTATGGAGAAAATAAAGGAATTATCTACAATCAATCATGATCTGCAAGACAAGGTTGGATTCTTACTTGATATTAGCGCCTCATTGAACAAGAAAAATGACGAACTGATAAAATCCAACCTAGAACTTGAAAAACAAAAGTTCCATTATGATCAAATGACTAGAGATTTAAAGTCAAAGTTAGACACTGTTTTATCAAAAGAAAAAGAACTATCTATGCAGAGGGATTTTCTTGCAAAACAAGTAGATGAAAAGACACAGGACCTGATAAAGGCTGAAAAGTTTACTGTAATAGGTGAATTGGCAGCAAGACTTGCACATGACCTTAGAAATCCACTATCAATCGTCAAAAATACTATGGACATAATGAGAGCCAAACCAAACATGCGTATTGAGGAAAAACTACAGCACTTTGGAAGATTTGACAGGGCTATTCAAAGGATGACTCATCAGATAGACGATGTGTTAAATTTTGTAAAAAGGTCAGAACTCTTGTTGCAGCAGACATCATTACTTTCAATGATTGATGGTGCAATTGGCAATACTCTGATTCCTCCAGAAGTAACTTTATCAAAACCCCATACAGATGTATCTATAAATTGTGATTCAAGAAAACTTGAAGCTGTATTTTCTAATTTATTAAATAATGCAATACAGGCAATGGATGACAAGGGAGAGATAAAAATGCGAATAATGGATTTGGGTTATAATGTACAAATTGAATTTGAAGATACAGGTACTGGAATACCATTGGAGATCCAATCCAAAGTATTTGATCCCTTGTTTACTACAAAACAGACCGGTACTGGCCTTGGACTTTCAATATGCAAAAACATCATAGAACAACACGGAGGTACACTAACAGTAAAATCACCTCCCACAATTTTTACAATACGATTGCCAAAAAATATTGCCCCAAAATATCAAGTAAATAATAATTATGCTGTATAGGTTATTGCAGATAACTCTACTTGGAAATTACTGTGATTTTTTTCCACGCATTATGTGTATGATTTTTCCGTCATCTAAGGTATATCTTACAGCAATTATTCTTTCTAGTGGAATTTCATAGCTGTTATTATCAGAATTTTCACTTGGTCCCAGGTGCATGTCTTTTGTAGTGAGCATGTTTGACTCTGGTGCGGGCTTGAACTGTTCAAAAAGCATCTTGGATATCGCAGTTCTTATCAACTCTTGGCTGGTACATCCTTCTTTCTTACTGGCTTTGTTGATGCTTTGGATCATGGCATTTGGCAGATCTAGTGTTATGGTATCAGTCAACTATGGTTACATAATGGTTTTCTGTAGATAAATAACTCTGCAATTTTTTTGATTAACTGTGTCCAAAATGGCAAAAATTCACGGTTTAACGCATGTTCTTTAGTGCATGGGTACTTTCTATCTTGTTGACCAAAAACTCTAGAGAAAATGGCTTTTGGATTATCTCGACATCATCTTTGAGAAATACAGCCGCGTCATCTAAAATTCCGTTTCCAAATGCGGAAACAAAGATTATCTTTTGATGAGGTCGTAATTCCAAGATCTCTTTTGCTACTCGTACACCATTTTTCTTTGGCATGACAAAATCAAGCAAGACTACATTGAATGGGTTACCGTCAGAATGACTCTCTTCTAATCTTTTCTTATATGCTTCTACGCATGCCTCTCCATCTTTTGCTATGGTGATATTGTGTTGGTGTTTTTCAAAGATTTTTTTGTATTGTAGTCCTGCAAACTCATTATCATCTGCTGCCAATATTTGTAATCCCATTTGTTTTCTTATTTGATTTGATTGATTTGTTTGATTAATATTCGTGTGTTCGATTTGAACATACTCAATTCATTATTTTTTGGTGTAATTCTTTAGCCTTTAGATGTCTCATAATGGGAATTGTGAATTTGAATGTGGCACCTAGATCTTTGTTATTATATGCAAAAATGTGTCCGCCATGCACATTTATTATTTCTCTGCTCAAATACAACCCTAATCCATTCCCATTCCATGATTCTGCATTGGGGCCTTTTGTTATGAATTTGTTAAACAAGTTTGGAAGTATATCTGGATGTATTCCTGGACCACAATCGCTGATTGTAACTTCAACAAAATTTTTCTCTATGTTGTGTTGCATGGTGATCTCTATGGTTCCTTTTTCTGTAAACTTTATTGCATTATTTACCAAATTGCGAATCACCTGACCTATTCTTACCCTATCTGCTTCAACATGGATTTCTTTTTCCAATCTTGTTTCAATTTTTATTTTTTTATCTAGATTCAATCTGCATGATGATGATATCTCAATTAACAAATTACTGAGATTGAATTTTTCATATGACAATTGAAGTATCCCGTTATCTATTCTACTCACGTCTAGAATCCTGTTGGCTACCTCTTCTAATTGTCGTGCTTGTTTTGATATTCCTGCCAAGGCCTCTTCACTTCCAATGTCTCCATTTTGAGCAAGCTCAACAAAACCGTATATTGGATGAAGTGGACTCTTTAGTTCGTGTGATGCAATGTTTATGAAATCATCTTTTAAAACATTCATCCTTTCTAGTTTTCTATTTGCTTTTTGAAGTGATCTTGTCTTTTTGATAACCTCTTGTACTAGGTCTTTATTGATTAAATTGAGAAAATACCCCAAGGCCAACGACATGATTCCAGTTGATATTATTATTATCATCTGTAAAGTGAATGATTTTTGTTTACTTTCTTCAACTCCTGCATTAAGACTGTCTGTCAATGTCTGAACTTCGTCATTTAACAGAATTATTTTTAGATTAATTTGGTTCTGTTGTGTCTTTACTGTTGTTATCATGGTATCTAAGTCGCTTGTCTTACCTTTATCATATGCATTGAAGATCTGGTTTGTTTTTTGCATATATAGTGAGTGAATTGATTCTATCTCACTCAGATTTGCACTCATGATTGCAAGATCCACTACTGTGTCATTGTCTAATCCATAATTTAGAAATGCATCTGTCAGATTTTTTATTTTTTTGACTTCATAATTCCACTGGTTGTCATATGATTCAAACTGGATCTTGGAAACATCATAATTTTTTTGACTGGATAGTTTTTGATATGTTGTAATATCATCAAATATGTGTTGTTGCATTTGTTGTATTGCATATGTTCTGGTTATTTCCTGGCCTACAGGCATGTTCAAATCTGATAAAACTTTCATCTGGTTTGTAATTGCATACGTTGTAAATGCATTAAGAAATAATGCCAGACCTAGCATCATTATTATCATTGCTACCGATATTCCAATTCTCAAACTTGTGCTTGTCTTATGATTTTCCAAAATTAATTATCTCCAAAAAATCTGTTTATATTTATCATGAATAGATGTCACTTGTTTGATATTTGTAACTGTGTTTGTATGTCCTTATGTGTGTCAAACAGACAAACAATTAATTTTTTCATTGTTGTCTAACCTGTTCTACTAGGTCCTACTGGAACTGAAGTACCTTCATAACCATCCCAATCTTTGAATCCTTGTTTGGCTTTCTCGCGCCATAAATAAATTGGCCATCCTTCAATTTGGGTAATCAATGCTTGTAGTGTAAATGGCTTGTTCATGACTTCGACTGTCTCACTTAGCTGTCTGAGTTTTTTTATTAGGCTATCTCCGTAACCTGTTATGAAAATTATTCTCTGCTTCAAATTTACTTTTTGTATTTCCTTTGCAACATCAATTCCATCCATTCCAGGCATGTTTTGGTCAAGTATGACAAGATCAAAATATGGTTTTTCACTATCTGTACCTTGTTTTACATAATCATTATACGTCTGTAGACATTCAATGCCATCTCTTGTTGTTATTACCAAATGTCCTCTTTCTTCTAGTGCCATTTTATACGAGTCGGCAAGATCCTTGTAATCTTCTGCTACCAGTATTCTCAAAGACCAATCTTTCAACAATTCTAACAATGTATTGGAATTGATTTAGTATCTTGTATGTTCGGAGTAAACAAATTAAGAATGTATACTATGCGAATATCTTAACTTGCTCTGCTAGGACCTACTGGCACCGATGTTCCGGTATGTCCATCCCACTCCTTGAATCCTTTTTTTAACATTTCACGCAATTTGGAAACGGGCCATCCTTCAACCTCTGCAAGTAATGCTTCCACTGTAAATGGTTTGTTCATAACTGATGCATTGTTGGTTAATTGTTTGAGTTTTTGTATTACTTCATTGCCATATCCTGTTATGAAAATTATTCTCTGCTTCAAATTTACTTTTTGTATTTCCTTTGCAGTTTCAATTCCATCCATTCCAGGCATGTTTTGGTCAAGTATGACAAGATCAAAATGTGTCTTTATCTGTCCATCTGGCTGTTTTGTATATTGTTTGTATACTCTTTGACATTCAATACCATCTCTTGTTATGGTTACCTCGTGACCTCTTTGTTCTAGTGCCATTTTATACGAGTCGGCAAGATCCTTGTAGTCTTCCGCTATCAGTATTTTAAGAGCCAATATCTTCGATATTTTTCACGTAACTAACTTATTTAGAAACTTGTATGTTTGAATCATACGACAAATTATTGATATGATATGAAATTAAATTTGTGTTTACTGTATTTTTATATATTTTTCAAAATCTGTCTGACTTTCTAAGAGTTTGATGTATCTAGAGTCTAGTGAAATTATATGATCAATCAACGGTGCTAATTCTTTCTCTTTTCCTTGTTTGAGAGTACTAAATGATTTATAATATAATGCACTAGTGTTATCTGGGTTTGACTTCAAAACCAAGTCATAATATTTTATTGCCTCATCGTGTCTTTCTAAGGAAGCTAATATTCTACCTGCTTGCAAGACTACTTCACCATATTGAGAATTCTGATTTATTATATGATGGTAACATTGTAATGCCTCCTCAAACCTTGACAATGATTCTAGTGCTATACCCTTGTAGTATAGCGCCGGCATGTATTTTGGATTCAAATCTAATATTTCATTAAAACATGAAATTGCTTCTTCAAAATTATTTATTTCAAACAAAGTCATGCCTTTATTGTATGATTTTAATTTTATAAATAATGATTTTTTATGTAATAGTGCAGACACATGGTCTGGTTTTATTTTTAATACTGATTCATAGCATTCCACTGCCTCCTCAAACCTTGACAATGATTCTAGTGCTATACCCTTGTTATACAATGATGACAAGTGTTTTGGATTAATC
>JANWLA010000040.1 GCA_025451075.1 Nitrosotalea sp.
CTCCTTTATTTCTTCTTAGATTGTAGCTCTTCAGTACGATGGATATTATCTGTTTTAATTCATCGATTCTGATATTTTCTTTATCTCTAAATATCGTCAATATATCTGAAGCAGATTTTGTCTGAGCTAGCGTACCCAAATAACATAATTGTTGATGTAGATTATCTGGATCCAGATCTTGTGGTTTTAGTGTAATTTTGTTTTCTTGTAGATATGTTAATCTAATTACTCCCTTACCTTTGATTGCTACATTGATTTTGTACAGTGTATCCAGATCCACCCCATATGTTTGTGTGATTTTAATTGCCTCATCTGCAGATATCATTCCATGATGCCATATCTTTAGTAATAAGTAAAATGATATCATAGGGCCGATTTGGTTCATTTTATTATCAGTGATTTTATCTATGATCTGTTTTAGAATAAAATCTCGAGAATCTTTTACAAGATCTTCAAAATCTGGGTCCTTGTCTTGTTTTTGATATGATTTTAAAACAGTATGTTGAGTACATGTTTCCAGTACTTTGCCATAGACCATTATCAACAAATCTGTAATTGGTAACAATAGTAGTTTATCATTTGGAATTTTATCTAACATCTTTTTGATTTCGTCTTCTGCTTTTGGGATTATATCTTCAAGATAAGCAGTTGATTCTTTACTTATTTTTCTACAGGCTATTACAATGGAAGACATGAAAGAAGTTTTTTCATAGGAAATTACACTGGCTGCATATTCTGTATGTATCGAATAACTGGAGACTACGGAAAACTTGGCTTCTTTAATGCATTTTAGTAAGAGATTCCAAGTACTAGCGTTAGAATGAGCAAAGAACACTACTAACAACCCATCATCTTTTAAACCTGAATTCATTGCGACAAATGATTTTTTCAATCCCTCTTCAAAGAATTTAACTGCGAGTTTTTTATCACCGAATCTACCCCAGCTCTCACAAAAATCTTCTTCTAATGGAACATTTTTTGGTAGTTCTGGATAATATGGATGAAGTAAACGATATAACCACACATAGAAAAATTCACTAAATTCCCCATACATAATATCATCACCATACGGAGGATCAGTAATTATCAGATCATATTTTTTTGGAGTATTTGGTAATTTTGTAACAGATTTCAAATAAATTTCAGATTCATACTTAGATTTTGTTAATGCCAAAAATTCTAGTGCATTAAAAATTGAATTAACTATATTTGACAGAGAGCCAGCTATTTTCTCAAGAGGATTTATTTCAGGATGATTATATACAATCCTAGGTTCACGAAGAGACGAAGTTACTTGTGGCACGTTTGTGCTTGCTGTCCAATGTAGTCCATACGAATTTGAATCTGCGAGTTTACATATGATAAATCCCAAGTAAACTGAAATGATTTTTTTGTAATTAGAATCCTGAATTTTTTCTAATGTTGAGGTCATATTTTTCAATAAGGTAGATAAAAGTAACATTTGTCTATCGCTAAAAAATTCATTCCATTGAGTTATTCCATAATGCCATAACCTGTGTTCCCTACGGTGAGTGGCTTTAATTTTTTCATTTGGAATCAGATCCATTTTCTCATATGCCAATAATTTTGATTTAAAATATTTTGACGCCAGTTCAAATCTTTTTTTATCTTCAGGTTTAGCCAACGTGTACTCTCTGCCGGATTTTTCTTCTCTTTGTACAATGATAAGTTCTCTATCTTTTCTATTTGTGATATCTTTTGTCATAGAATCATAATCTATTGTATTTGTACAAGAAATGCACATAGCAGATCCTCCTTTCTGTGTAAATTTTTTACCTTCAGAAGGAGTCATATTTTTTATCAGTTCTACTTCAAAATCTTTTGTTTTTGTTGGTTTGAATCTCATTCCAATTTTATTTTTTGTAGAATTTGAAATCCACATGTTATTAGTCAATGGGACTCGTTGCCCGCAATGAGGGCATTTGATGCACCATACCCAGAAATACACTAATTCATTTTCTCCATAAAATTTGCTAATTTCGTGTCTTGTCATCTCGATTGCCTCCTTAGCATATTTTACAAAATCATCTGCTAGTGTTTTCCCATATTTTGAAGGATATTCTAATACTGCTTTTTCAATTAAGTATGCGAAAGGATTGTAATCAGATATTGTACAGTTAAGACCAAGTTGCTTGGACTCGAAAATTAGGTTTCCTGCACCTCCAAAAGGGTCTAATACCTTAATTTTAGAAGGATCTGAGCCAAGTTTTTTTGCATATACTCCAGCATCTGGGATTCTAGTATAGGCACGAACGTCTTTGCCAAAACCCATGAGTGCTTCGACATCTTTGAGATTTGTCAGAGTACTTGCTAGTACAATTGCTCGACCTACAACTAGTGGTTTTCTAGTCCAGTAAAAAACAAGTCTTGATAGTGGGATCTTTGCGAATTTTTCTATTTTGGCCTCTTCGCTAACTTTATCGAAAAATTGTAAAAGTTCTACATTTGGTTCTTCAATGAGAGTTTTACGCATGAATAAATGAGTAAGATATCCACGCTTAAAGTTTAGGCAATTTAACTATAGAATGATCGCCAAGCTCGAGAAGTCTTAGATTCCGATAGAAATTTGCTGGCCCAAAAATGCACCTCAAATTTGCTTAGTTCTTTTACTTGGTTGATGAATATCAAACCTTCATGTGGGTCTCTTGCAGATTTTAGAGCCTCCAGTCCAACAAATTTTCTTGTCACCTCATCGTCCCAGTCTTCTCTCTCAAAGAAAAGATGTTTCAATGCCATCTTGCTTCTCCAACCATGTACTGCGGAAAACTTCATGGTTTGTTGACCAAATCGATCATCGATATCTACTTTCAAAAATACTGTTTTACCACTTTTGCTTCTAGTCAATGTATGATTAAAATTTCTCATCTACTGAGGGTTCAAAGCATATTGTTTAAAAGTTTGACTCAGATCTTTGTCAGAGTCAATTGTCAACTCTCCTTGTCCTGAATATCTAGATTTTAGTTGAGTTATTAGACTTTTAAATTCCTGTAGGCTTTCTAGCCTAGTATCCATAGTTATAATGGTATCATCAGATCGCAATGTGGCTGTAAATTTCTTTTTTAATTTTTCATTTACCTGTATTATTGTAAGCTTGTTTAGAATGTCAGACATCTCATCCATTGTTGCCAGCAAGAATCTATATTTGAATTCAGCAGGAGGAAGAGGCGCACATTTGTGTTTCTCAAGCTCTACGTTACTATTAAATTGCATAAAACATTGCGGACATTGAAAGTATTCAATTCCAGCAATTACAGAAGGATTGTACAAATATCCCGACCAATTTTTTATATCCACATGGGTGTTTATTTTCGCAACATATTTCCCATCTCTTAATTCCTCTTTTTCGGCATATCCAAATTTCCCATTACGAACTCCAGATTGTATTGCCTCAAAAATATCCTCGGAGTTTATAATCATTATACTAGATTTGTCAGTTTTGAATCCAAGGTAAATTCGCTTAATCTCCATCTTGTCACTTTCGAATTTTATTCCATCTTCCCCTAAAGAGGGAATCAATTTACCTTTTTTAATTAGAAGATTTTGTACCTCTTTTGTTAAAACATGAGTTTTTGCATCAAGACTGGATATTTGATCCAATCTCGGAGTAGGGCCAAACGGATATGCTACTTTACAATATGTCTTAAAACAATCAAGATTTAGTGCACCACTAGCTAGGTTTTTCCTATCAATAATTTTTGTATTAAAGTCCTTATCGGTCTTTATTTTATCGTCTTTAGATGCCAGGTCTACTGCCACTGCATTTTTTGCAGAATTTATTAAATTATTTACCATCATTTTATCAGCATATACAAATACAATTGTATTTTGATATTGTCTGAGACCATCTGTAGAAGTCCGTTCTAATAATCTGGCAAAGTGTTCTTGTGCTTTTTCTTCAGTGTCTAGATTGATTTTATAATCTTCTATGAAAATTTTTAAATCTTCGTTATCTGGAATATCATTTTGATCCCAGATTATAGGAATTACTTTGGATTCATGAGGAACAAGTTTTATTAGTTCTGCATGAATTCTATCTCTACATTCTTTCTCTGTGACATTTTTTCTGTAAGAATATATGATTTGATTCAGATTTGGAGTTTCATCAAAATAATATGATTTACCATCTTCTTTTAAGAACCAAAAACTTTTTTCAATTTCTTCAAGTACTGTATCAACCATTCCAGGATCAATACCTGGTGTACACACAGAAAGTTTAATCTCGTTTAACGGCATTCCTGATTTTCTAGCACCCATAAATAATGAAAACATGAGAATTGACTTAGCCATACTTTCTACTAATTTAGTACTTTTATGAGAGTCCAATTCTCTTGCATGAAAAATACAGTCACTCTCAATAACAGGTCGCAAAGGTTTGTCAAGCTTTGTGGTTATCTCATCTACAATATGAGCATCTGTAAAATCCATATCGCTTACGTTAACTATTGGATAATTTTTTTTATTTTTGTATATGTTATGTAGAATTAATCCCAATAAACGCAACATTCCCCTAGTTTTGTTAAATTTTGGTATTGTGGATAATCTAGTACGTAGTATGTCTATCAAGTTAGGGTGAAATGGATAAGCACGTCTGAATTCATCTTCATAATCAGATCTTTGTTCGGGTACTAAATTATTCTCGTTGAGATATTTTACAAACTGTGACACCGTATCCTCTCTTTGTTTTGCATCGATTTTCTTTACAAGTCTTTTAACTAGTATGTCGTAAATTTGTATATCGCTGACTGGCTGAGTATATACAACATTTCTTGAAAGCCCATCTTTGAAATCATCATATACCTTTTCAACAGAGTAGTCTGTCAACTTTTTAATTCCTTTGTTTACTTTATCCGTATACTTTTCATACAATTGTTGCTTTTCCGTTAAAGTTAAGATGAGACAACAATCTTTTGTCGCAGAAACAGCAGATGTAAGATCCATTACAAATGAAATGGTCAGATCTGAAAGAGTCACATTACCAATTGTTCTGCTTTCAGAATCTAGCAGATATTTTGGTAGCTCATCAAGAAGTAATAATGTTGGTTGATCAAAAAGTTGTTTTATCTTGTCTATTGTAATTGTTTGAAGTTTTTCATCATATTCTTTTACAATATCATATTTGCCCAATTGTTTTGCAATTTCACCCCACAGTGTTTTTGTAATATTTCTACAATCAATTGCAATCATTTTTGCTTTAGGAACATCGGTTATTCCATAATCTGAATCGAATTTGTTATCTTTAAGAAATTTTTTACCAATTTTTGGATTGTTGTAAACGTGATGTAACATTACAATAGTGTGTGTTTTACCACCACCAAATCCAGTATCTATGACAGTTACAGGAGCACCTTTTCCTTTAGACAAACGTAGAAGCGATTCCTTAAGTATCATTCTCATTTGATCGGTCAAAATAGTATTCTCAAAGAATTGAACCGGGTCTTGATAAATAGGATCTGCGTCTCCTGCCAAAAATTGAAAGAGCTCTAACGCAAACTTTTCTGGTCTAAGATCACCAGTTTTTATCTCATCACTAAACTCACAGACTTCCCAGATGCTCTTCAATATTTTTACTTCAAGCTAAATCTGTAGATAAAGATATGCAATATCACACAGAAATTAACAGTATCACAATCCTAAAAATTTTTAAAACTAATTTTCTACACGAGGAGCTAGGTAGTATTCTACCCTAGTCAGGGATGGCATTTCAAACATCATGTGAATAGGATTGCCATTGGCATATTCCATTTTTATTTTCATACTAGCTCGGCCTATACTTCGAATGATTTGAGTCATATATTCAAGACTGTAAACAGCTGATGTATCTTCAGACATGTCTAATGATTCAAGTTCTGGGTTGCCTCTTTCAAGATCGATTTTGGCATCCCCCATCTCACTTTTTCCCAAGAATTGCACTTTGTCAGTCATACAATTAATGGTAACATACTCTGAGATCTGTTCTAGATTAGACATTATTCTAGTAAGCGTATTAGGTCCCAAAGAAATTTTTGATTTATAATCAATCTTTGGAATTGGAGTATTGACTTCTGATTTTTCAATCAACCTAATGTTGTATTCTATTGCAAGTGAACCACTGATGGAAACTTTCATAGCATCAGAATTCAGAATTTCCAATACTACAGTATCAGTATTATTTGCGGCACTAAGTACTTTTTTAAAATCTTCCACATGTAAGCCAAAGAAAGATGTTTGGGTCTCAAACTCCTCAAAAGAAGAGACAGGAAATCCTACGTCTAATAATGCCACATGTGATGAATCCATGCCCCTAAATGTTATTCCATTTGAATTACAAATGAACATCGCATCTTCGACAAGTTCACCTATTGCAGTTAAAACAGCTTTCCATTCTATTACGTTTTTTATTTTTGCTTTCAATAATGTCATATGGTGTAGAAAAAGCCTTAACTTAAAAGACTTGCTTTGAGAATTTAATTAGTTTTATTTGGTTTAGGTATGGTCCATGAACTTTTTGTAGATTGATAAAAATTGAAGAATTTTGAACATTTGCACTGATATCTATTTACATTGACTTTTCCATACGACCATGATTTCTCAGATATTCCTATCTGGGTTTTACCACAGTAAGGGCATTTTACATCAGTCAATGATGTGACCACAAAATAATGGGATTTAAGATATTTCTTTGAATATTCCTACAGACAGTGTTAGTCATGATGTAGAGATCGATTCAGACAAGATTGACAAATTAGCACAGAAAATGGACAAGAATTTAGAATAATCACTAACTGATTTCACAAGCTAGTTTAACATCATTGTTTACGTAATCTTACAAGTTCCATGACAATATTGTCAGACGGGGTTTGAGCCTTGGAACATCCAATCCAGTAAACGATGTAAAATAAAACAACGGTTCTTTGGTACTCACAATGACCACTATATGGGTAAACAAAAAAACTCTTAGCTTAGAGTAAATGTTTTGTATGACATGATCCTTAATATCAAAATAAAAATTTCAATTCGTGCAAGTCGCAGGACCATTAATAATTCAGCCAGCACATCATAGAGACATCGGTCGTGGCATTGCAAGAATAGATTACGATGTAATGGATTCCATAGATGCTGGGACTGATTCCTTTGTTGAAATCACATCAAGAAAAAGAACTGTGGTTAGATGTCTTCCAGTTATTCCCTCAGATGAAGGTAAAGGAGTGATTAGGTTGGATGATCTAACTATGGAAAACGCAGGAGCTCAAATTGGAAAACATGTTTATGTCAAGAAGATTGACGTATCTGAAGCAGAACAAGTCACAGTTGCACCTCTACAAGAAATCCCATCAGGGATGAAACAATATCTAAATGACGTACTATATCATCAAGCCATTGTAAAGGAACAATTGGTAGCAATTCCATATTTTCCAGGTTCTCTCATGTTTACTGTAAAAAACTATACCCCATTAGTTCAATCAGTCATGATAACATCAAAGACAAAGTTTCAGATAGAAAATACAAACTATTATCTTTCAAATAATGTTTAAAATAATCTAAAACTTGAATTGCACAAGTCCCAGCATCATTTTGATCACTAATGGAATTTTGATAAATTTACGAAGGATTTCAAGTCACAATGCGCGTCACTTTTTTTCTGTCACCGGTCACTTTTTTGTAAATTTACGAACGAAATTTTAAAAAAAGTGACACAATGGTCGGATTCCTATAGAATCCCCCTTTTCGTCACAATGTCGCAGGCACAAAAACCCGAAAATACTTTTCATAATATACTTAAGCAGTCATACTAAAGCGTGTGTACGCGCCATGTGCTCGCAGGCATAAATTTGAAACTAGTTTGATAATTCAAAACAAATATGACATGGAATAAATTTGAAAGATGATTGTATTACGATGCAATAATTTTGTTAATTTTTAATGCACATCAATGCAAGTAACGAATCAAGTTTACATTAATTTTGATATTTCATTTGGTTAACATATGGTAGCCGAAAGTAAAACAGATTAGAACATGTCATTTAAGAAGATAATTGTTCTTTAAAATATCAGGCATGACAACTAAAGCAACAACATGTTACCTGAAAAAAATAGAAGACCCAGAAATCATACAGAAACTTGACAATGAATTACTTTTCATACCTTCAGATGAAACTCCTCAGACATATGATATAGAACAAGTAAACGGACTACCAATTTCAGAGTCTGTAGTAGGACAGTTAAGACCCATTGAAGTTGCAATATGGTTTGACGACCCAAACAGAGGTAATGACAGTCCAAATAGAATTCATCTCAGACCATTTAACGGCCGACATAGAACAAAAGCAAATCCAAATTGGAGGCGAGAGTACTATGACCTCTCAGGATATTCAGACCCCATCCTAGAGTATTTCAAGGCAAGACATCATTTTGATTTGCAGAAAAATAGGACTGCCGATGAGAGGCGTGTCTATATCAAAGAGATAGCAGATTATTTTTTCAACCGTTTACACATACCAGAACATGAAATCTGTCAAAAGATAACAGAGTTTCTGGTCTCACAGGGTGGCATAAGTGCTATAACAGTATCAAGATATTGTCCTGACAACTACAAAGACCCAGCACAGAAAGCAAATGCACAACACATACGTTCGATACATGACAAATCAGATGATCATTCTTCTACAGAGGCATTAAAAGAAACATTACGGAATAAAGAGGATGAAATTGACAAACTCAATACAAAGAGTAACAAATTACAGGAAGAAAACCACAGTTATCAGAATAAAATTGAAAGTATGAACAAATCATTTGTTGAGATGCAGTCAATGTTTAACAAAATACTATCATGGCCAACCGAAAAAATATTTGATAATGTTAGAGTACGTGCATTTGTTGATCCAAAAGAATTGAAAATAGTTATAGAGAGAATTTAGTAATTCTAGATCATTGTATTTTTCACATCTCAAATCTTATGGTAATTGTAATAACATGCATCTAGACTTGATTCATTATGTTATTCCATCATTAGTTGAAAAAATAACCTCACCTGCCTCACTAGCCTCACCGGTTGATTTTCATGCTCATTTTTGTCCACATTTTCAGTGAGGTCAAATTCTCTCTAGTCTCACTGTAGACATTATTGTGAATCACATACCTCACCGCTAATCTTACTAGAATTATCAAATTTTGTTTCCAAATAATCTTCTAGTGAGGCAGGTGAGGCCGGTGAGTCTATTTTTGTTATTTTTATTACAGATTGACCCTTCTTTAATTCACCATCATCTTTTGTTTGCCGATATTGTTCAACATTATATCCAAGTTTTTTAAATATAGGACCCAAATTTTTTAATGCTTTACTTAGGTTGGCTGGCGACTTTGGAATATTAGAATATCTTGCATTAATATCAATTTGTTTCATTGCAGCCTGTTGTTTGATGTATTCAAACAAGTTACCTATTGTTTCGGTCATCTCTGTCTTGTTGCCAGTAAATTTGTCCAGAATCATATCAATTATTGGATAGGATTCTTTGTTATCCTCTGCTCCTTCTTTTCTTTTGTTGTAAAATAGTTGTAAGAATTCACCTTTTTGAAATCCCAAAGCTTGACTTATTGCTTCCCCCCATATCTCAAAATCTGCCAGCCTAGTCTTAGGATTAGAAATTTCACACTTTACTACATCATACAAGGATATAGCTTTGGATAAACTTGTAAAACAAAAGCCTAGGACATCAGGCATTAATTCATAAATAATTTTTTCAAGTCTTGATTCCTCAATATATGATACATCATTGAGTGACTTTCTGCTATACACAATTAATCTATCATTTAGATCTGGATAATTCAGGTTAGGAGAAACACCATTTGCAGTAATTTTTCTTCTAAATTTCAAAATAACTTGGTCGGCATCAGAATATAGTTTTCTTTTAGAGTTTGCCGCGCCTGTTATTCCCCTGCACAATACCTCACAATGTTCTGCCGTAATGTGTGTGATATTATCAAGTGCCGAAAGATATTGGTCATATAGACTCAAGACGAAATTGTTGATATCATCAGACATTGCTTGTCTGTTATCAAGTAGCGTACTTCCTGCAGGGTCAATTAGGAGTTTGATTAAAGATGTGTTTGTAGATTTGAAACTTCCAGCCATACCATCCCAGAATGGTAAAGGTACTGCGCATTTTTCCAATAGCATGGCAATCAGGTTAACAGAAAATAGTTTTTCTTCATTATCATTTAGTAGATTAAACAGTTTAATGAATCGGTGAAATCCTTCTATATCGGCCTTTAAGTTTGGTCTGACCTGTTTTGAAGTAGTAAGTCCTTTTCTAAAGAGTGGTAAATCTTCGTTAAATTTAACAATCTCAACACCATTACTTGTTATCTTGACTAATTCTCCCGTCTTATCGGCAAGATCGTAATAGAAAACATCATCAATTTGAGCTACACGCAAGTAGACATTTTCTCTCAAAGTACCATTCATTTGTGCTTCTGCAATTAAATCACCTAGGACAGTTTTGTGAAACGATATTGGATATACTTCAGAATCTATTTTTTTGAATGTGTAATTCACCCAATAGGCTGCCATGTTAGAATATAGATCCAACAATTCAAAATTACCATGATTATTGACTAGAGCAAAGACATCATTTCTATTTTCAGTTGAAATTATGATTTTTTTGATTTCATTTTTGACATAATTCAGACATTTCTTCTCATCTGATTCTTTTGATTCTTCTTTTGTACCTTTTGGCATGGTGAGGCCATATTTTTTGAAATCAGAAATTAGACCAGGGTCTTTGTCACCCTTCTTTACTTCAACCACATGATGTTCTTGATGTTCAATAAATTTACCATGATCACCTATTGGTATGTAAGTATCACAGTTGTTACAATAGAAATAAGGATATGCTGAATTGTCCTCTGAATTATCATTCATGGTCGATCTTCTCGTTTATTTTGATGATCTCTAATGCAGTTTTTTTCCTAGACAAATCAACAAGGAGACTCCTTAAAGTGTCTGGAGATAATTTTGTGACAATTTCCGGCTTCACAACATTACATTCAACAATGATTTTACGAATTTTCTCAATGTCAATATGAAAAACATGTGAAACCATACCAGCACGCAAACCTTCGGGAAATTCATGCCCATACTCCAAACAATGCCAATTTTCCACAGGTTTTTCAAACCACATGTCCATCATCCAATTTCTCTTCTTTGATAACATCGGTGCACCAAATGGGGAGATCGCAACAGGAAGAACAAAGATATGCAACAAGGGTTGGAAATTGACCCCCATGAAACCAACGTTTTACAATTGCAGGATTTGTACATGAAGGATATCTGCTACAAATCATCCCAGTTTTCAACCCCTGTGAAAGATTGTTCATAACTCTCTAACCCGTTCAAATTCAACTTGGAAATCTTTTTCGTAACGATGAAAATGCAGGATGTGCCATGCCAAGGCCCATCTGGTCTTGTATAATTTTTTATTCCACCGCTTTTCTCCCATACAGAATTTACAAGGTTGGTGTGGAATTGAAATTTCAGTAGTGGATATTGGAGAAACATGTCCTTTAAAAATTCGGGTATCGTTATTCAATTCAGATCCTCCCAACATCTTCTAGTGAAGGGCAGGTCAATCAGAGTAGGGATGAAGTGGTTCATCCCTACTTGTATTTTAAAAAAAATAAAGACGCAAGAGTATGATAACTCTTGGCCACAACCATGTGAGATGGAATCCATGAATGGTTGTAGAGTTGATGAAGTTAGTAGTGCAATAGTAAGATTCAATTTTTGAGCGCCCCCACATTGTTACGATAATTTTCAAGTTCGTCCAGTAGTTTGTCGAGAATTTTTGATATCCCACGAGAACATGGTTCTCCAGATAATTTTTGTATCTTGAAAACTATTTTGTTTGTCAGATGTGCATTCAAAGTGACATCTTAAGAACATAAGAATAAAAGAAGTAAGATGATCAAAATAATTTAGAAAAAATTATTTTTGAATTTATAATTTTCGTAATTTTCTATTTTTTGTAGGTTTTCAAGTAATTCAAGGCAGGACTTGGGGGGGTGGGTATTTTATGAATTCATAGCCCATTCATGGACCTGGGGGGGTCGTACAATGGCTTTTTTGACATGGATTTTGGTTAGTCAATAAGTGTTGACCCGAATTTCCTTAAATACTAAATTAGAGTCGCTCCTCTAGAAAATCATCATCGAGATTATTCTGGCATTGACTAGTAAGTGAAATATCAAAAGGAGACTATACAGTAAGCATCTAAACAGATTTGAACTCCTAATTGGGTGTAATTTGGGTTTGAAATTATTGTATGATTCTACTCATTTAATATCGCCAGGTTTGCAAGTTCCTATGTCGTCCTTTGAATGATGGAAATGTTCAACCAGAACTGATTCAAGCCAATCATTTTGATCTTGACAATCCATTAAATCCCATTGGGGTTGTTCTTTATCAAACGTAAATGGTTTTGCTGCATAAAGATAGATGCACTGTAAGGCATAGAGTAGTTCGGGGTCAAGTAAATCATATGATGTTAATGTCCAATTTCGTACCTCTTCTCCAATTTGTATGCCTTGTTTTTTGATCATTTCTATCCATTCTTTTGTGGTCTCATTTTCTGTAAATTTGTAATCTTTCCAATTTTCAGAAATTTCTCCGCCGTAGTATATTGTTAACAGTGCTTCATGATATTGTGTTTCTGACCATAATTGAGTGAGGAGAGTGTTAAATCGTCCAAGTGCAGTTTTTCTTCTTTTTTGTTTAGAATCCTCCTGATTTTGGATTATTTGTTCAAGTTTTATAGCAATTTCATTTACCTTCAGTATTAAGGAATTGGTTTTACTCTGTTCGTTTTTTGTATAATGCCATACTACTATTGCTATACCTATTGCAATCCCCATGTCAATTACTAAACCAAACCAATGGGCTATATCGGTCCCGTGAAAAAATTCTGCCTTATTCGTTACTTGAACTATAATTATCATCATCAATCCTACAATAAGGAAATAAATGGAAAATACAATTGGTCGTTTAGAATCATATTTGGAGGGTTTTGCGTTAGACATGAATAGAATTTAAAATTCTACTTAATTAGATTTTAGAATATTTGGAGTATTTATCACGAATTATTGTTTAAAAACTGTTCCAGCCATGATTTTTCTATCTCTGTAATGAATGTTCTTCCCACACCTTTTGAATATCTATCTGGATGATATTTAGTTGGCGTAGAAAGAATTAATTGAATATCTGGATATTTTTTTAAAAACAGTAATACTGCAACAGCTAACAGCTTACTACCATTAAGCGCTACAATTATGTTATATTCTTCAACAAATTTCCTTCTTGTTTCCTCAAAAAATTCTATTGCCTTTTTGTAATCAAAAATGGAGAGTACCGTAATGTTTTCTTTACCAAATAAACTCTCATGTTCTTTTTTGATGTTGTTAAAATGTTCATTCATAACCTCTAGGTTTGGGCTGGTCATGACTCCCACTTTTTCAGTGGGTTGAATTTCGGATATTATACCTCTTGGTCTTGTTAAGTCATATCCCATAGTCATGATTAACAATGTTACATAACTTGGAAGGGTGGCTCCAGAAAATTTAGGCAAGGTAAAAATATCTTCCACACCGGATGTAAAGGAACTAGGACTTTTCAACTGCGTTCCATAGGTTGTTGGTTCTGTGTAAATTATGCTAGTTTTTATTGAATTTTCTAATGCATAATCTACTAAAATAATCAAAGCGTGATTGGTCATACCTGTGATATTCACAACAATATTTTCCGGTTTAAAACCAAGATTTTTTATTGCTTTTTGAAACTGACTGTAAAATTCGGTTCTAGTTTTCCCTGCTTCATATTGAATATAGGAAAAATCATCGCTGAAATTTTTTATCGTTTCTTGAAAGATGTTCAAACTTGCCTCGTTTTCAGATGTGTATACATTGTATCTGACTATGAAAGAACTTTTTGTCCGAAAATCCATCTCTCCCAACTTTTTATTACTTCCTAGACAACGATCTTCGAAGCCCATAGCACAAATGTAGAGATCAGGCTTTTCTTCAAATTGAGTTAATTCTTTTACGACTGGGAAACTCATACTCTAAGCATCTCGTACTTCATCTGTATCCAAATAGTCTTCCATGGTCTTATTTTGCATGCCTGAAATATTTTGTAAAAATTGTGTACCGCCTTTAATGTAGTCCTGTGGAAATAGTAAAAACTGCTCAAATTTTTTGCTCGTCATTCTTAATTTATATCTGCTATTGTAACTAATTTTCAAAACGGGTGTGAAGATGGGCCTCAAATGTAATTGTGGATTAACTTTACTCATTTTTTTCCAGTCGTGAGTTCCACCTGCGTCAAGAAAGATATGTTCTGTAATCATTTTTTTAAAAAGATCTTGTGCATGGGGTGATAATCGTTCCGTATTTTCAGTTAATTCAATTCTAATTATTTCTTGGTACTTAACAGATTTCTTTTCTTGCCAGAAGTCATGAAGGTATTTACTAGCTATTTCTCCAAACGCTTCGACAATTTGATATAATTGTTCGCCCACTTGTGGAATTTCTCGGATTATGTCTAATCTTGATTTAGAGAATGATCTAATTATTTTATCTTGAAGTTTCGTTGATATACCATTAATTCGAGGGTCCTCATTTTCTGATATTGATGAGGTAAAGAGTTCATTACATAATTGTAACATGGTACTAATATCTCCCATACAAAGTTTGTAAATTGTTTTAAATCCGCCGTATTCAAATCTCGATTTTTTGTCCTTTTTATCCTCAATTAGTAGTACTGCAATAGAAGTGCTAGGCGACTTCCCAAAAAAATTATCAGGAGAAAGTGATATTTTTGCACGTTTCAATCTTTTATGAATGATATTTTTTACAAATCCCTCCCTTTCAGGTTTATCAAAATTGATGTATCTTGCTCCTAGATCTACATACGAATATTCTCGATCTTGCTGTAAAGTTTTCCCGTCCTCATCTGTTGTTTCAAAATTAAATTTTTCAGTTGAAATTTTAAAACAAAATCTTTCATTCCTAAATCCTATAATGCGGTTTATTGATTTTTGTAATTCAAGTGGGATTTTTGGTGCTGAGTAATCGTCTAGTAAGAAATACACCTTTTTTCTGCTAAATAATTCGAAATTCCTATCTAAAACTTCGATTAGTAAATTCAAATAACCTACAGCCGTCCGCTTTTTGATTGGTTGTTTTTCTTTGATCATTAGATGTGATAGTAAAATTTCTTTTTCAACCATTGATTTTAATTGGCTTAAAAGGCTCAGTGGGTTCAAATTAATAATATCGTCTTGCAGCACATTGTCAACTAGAAAGGCACGTAAGGCATTTTTTTGGGAAACTGCTACTTCAATGAGATTATGTTCTTCAAGTTTTATTAATACCTCAAGAATTTCAGTGGTAAAAGAGAGATTCAAACAATGGAATAAGCTATCTAAAGTAGTTTGATCATAATCGATATAGCCTGCAAAAGGTAAATAGAAATTTTTGTGACAATGAAGGTAGAATCCTAAATATTCTAATTCTGATAACGACTGCGAATCAAAATTGCCTGCGTTTAGCTTAGTTAATAATCTCATGTTTTTGAGAATCATGGATTTTCCAGATCCTCGAGGACCTGAAATCACCATAGTTCCAAAGGCAATAATTTGTTTCAACCATGGAACGTTATCTTCGTAGAGGTATTCGATCAAATCTGAATCCTCTGGGATTTGCTCCACATTCAGAAATTCAAAAGGATTCATGAGTGGTTTTGCTTCGAGATGTTTTGTAAGGGATGACTCATGTTTTATTTTATATATTTGATCGATGATATCTTTGGGATTGGTTATGCGTTGTTCTACTGTGTTGTCTCCCATTCTATTTATTAGATTCCATAACAAATCTTGGAATTTTTTATCTTTTGCAGGTAATTTCTGATTATAATATTTCTGATTCAGATTCCAACAATCTAATAAAATTATTCTGAGATCTGCTACATCAGAATCACTTTGGGGTCGCTTATTTGTGCGCGATAAACCAAAATCAATTATCTTGACAGTGTGACGTTTTGCCGGATCAAGATCATCGGGAGATAATAAAAAAATATTATCCAAATTCAAGTCTCCATGACGTAAGTTTCTTCTTTGCATATTTCCAATTGCCTTGCAAATTTCTTCAGTAAGATCTACGATCATATCTGTGGAAACAGGATTATCTTTCAAAACATCAGTTAACGATTTCCCATTCACATATTCTGATACGATAAATCTTAACGAAACATCTTGTCCATTAACGTTTATTGTTTCTTCATCGGCTTCAATGATCGTAGCAATTTGAGGTACACCTCTCAGTGTTATGGCTCGGCGAGGCTCGTCTTTCCAACCTTTATCATCATTGTCTTTTAAAATTTTGATTGCCACCTGAGAATCATATTCTAATTCATTCGCTAAGTATGTGACACCAAAATCTCCCTGTCCTAGGTTTTCAATTAATTTGTATTTCCCTTTGCCTATGATGTAACCTACTAAATTGTGTATTGTGGAATTGTTAGACACTGAAAAATGTTATACCTAATAGGTACATTAATCTTTGAACAAATCGATTTCTATCTATCGCATATGTTTTTGAAAACAATATTTATCAAATAGTAAATCCATTACACTTTACAACAAATATCCATGCTGTTTGGAAAAAATCATCATTCCATGCGTATACTCGCGGAGGGGCACCGGACATGGAGTCCAGGGTCTGCCGGCGGACTTGAATTTTGTTTATTTCAATCTCAGATTAATGGAAACAGTGAAAGATAAAATAAATTATTTACAAACTCCAATTATTTCTTAATACCTACAAAATTTTCATCTAAAAACATTTCTGGATAAATCTCCTTGAACCTCATCATCCATCTAGTCATCATTTCTTGGTTCTTTTCCAGTTCAACAATCCTTATGTTCTTTTGATGTAAATCATTGTTTTCAGTACGTAGTTTCTTGTTCATGGCCTTTTCCCGGTCCTCATCAGATATGGTAAGATTTGGCACTGCATTGAGGTATTCTTCTACTAGTTCCAGGACGTGGGTTTGAAAATAATTTCGGTCCAGTTTTACCAATCCAGTATGGGCCATCATGTATTCTTTTTTTATCAGCGAAGCAAGGGGCGAATCCTTTGATATCGACTCCTTGTTGACCTTGTTGAAATACCTCCTAAACCCGTTCATGACTGGAACCTCATATCGTCTCATGCCAGCTGAAAGTTCATGTCGTAAACCAGCAGTCACAAGTAACCTCTCGATATGTCTCTTTATTGCAACAGGTCTGCACATGATTGGAACTTTGCCAGATATCTTGAACATTGGATCACCTGGCTTTGGTTCGCGTCCCACTTCTTTTGCCCAGGTGGAACGATATTCCATTAATGCATCATATGCCTCCGGAGTGATAAACGCTGGATAATATTCAGAAGTTCCCTGGTAGATTTGCAATATGGCACAAATTACTTTGGCCTTTCTTTCTTGTGATTCTGTGATTTCCAATAAAATTTCATCATCTATTTTGTAAACTGGCATTACGTCTTTCCACTTTAAAGTAAAAGCGCCCTCCCTTATTCCAGAACTTGAGGCAACCAGTATTACTGCCCGGTTAAACGAACTAGATGTGAACCTTAACATTTTTTGTATCTCGTCTCTACTGTATCCCCTTCCAGAATTTTTATTGTCATGCTCTGGATATGTTGCATAGATTCTCTTCCATACTACTGGTACGCCATTCATGTCAAGCAATTTTTTCAACGGCTTGAAATAATTGCCAAATGAAGTAGGATTGTAATAATCTGGGTCAGTCTTTGGAAGCCTTGTTCTTTGCTTTACCTTGTTTGATAATGACAACAAAATAGACATTGCCCAGTCCGGGTCGTTCTTTGCTTTTCTTACAAACTGTGCTGCCCTTTCCTCAAAAGTTCCAGTTAGAACAGTTTCAAAGACATTGCAAAGGATGTGTCTCAGAATCCTGGTATATCGATCTTTTGTTGCCTCTGCCCTTAGCCCATCATAGAAGAGTTCTAGGGGGTTTCTATCGATTTTTTGTATGTCCTCAGAGTTAATCTTCAATTTATCCATCCCTCCATGCGTGACGGATCGTTAAAAAGAACTCTAAAAGTAATGGATCGGGCCGGATTTGAACCAGCGACCCCCGCAGTGTGAGTGCGATATCCTAACCAGGCTAGACTACCGATCCAGATTTGTTTTTCAAACTAGGATTATTTAGTTCTTGAATTATCTAAAAAATTAATCAACTTACGTCTTGTTTCCACAAGTTGTGCAAAACTTTGCCACATTTGATACCGTCTTGCCACATGATGTGCATTTTTTTCCATTTTCCGATGCATTAACAAGTTCATCTCTGCCAGGTAGGCTTTTTGCCGAGATAAACGAGGCAATCGAGTTTTGAGGCCCCGATGCTGGCTTGCCAGATACGTTTCCCGAAGCCACTCCGGAGACTGATGACTTGATAGAAGGATTATTCATACGGTTCAGTGCTTTTTTTATTTCCACCATGGCTTTTAGCCCCAGAAACTCTAGCGCAGAATATTTGAGAACAGCGTCAGTCATGCCATAATAATAATCTCTTTCATCCAATTTGCCTTGTTTGTAAAGTTCCTGCATCTCAGTGAATGCTTGAATGTATTGGTCATACCCTCGAAAGATATACTGTAATTTATCAAACATTAAGGCAAGTGTATCGACATCATCGCCACCAAATTCCATTACAGAGTATTGGTTCGTGACCACTACTTATTTTTTTGATTTATCTAGTGACTATGTTGCTTAAAACAGCTACCGCAAAATTCCTGGCTGCATTTGGGACATTGTATCAGTTCACCAGGTCTATAGCCTACAAAGCATTTAGAGCATGCAAATGGATTCATGTTATTTCAATAATATAGTAATACTTAATCTTTAGTTGGTTTATGGGCCCTAGCATATTCTATCTTATCCCATGGAAATACCACATATTCTGAACCGAGTGTTTTTGTACCATAGACTAGTTGCTTTGGATATTTTGTTCCTTTTCTTGCAATTATGGTGGCATACAAAAATTTTTCAGGCTTGTCTACAATTTGCAATATTTTCTTGAACGTATCGCCCGAGTCATAAATGTCATCGACAAATAGTGTTTTCCCTGGAATTTTTTTCTTGTCTACAAGTATTTTTTTTACATCAAAATTATCTGCAACAAGCCGTGCTGGGACCAAACCTCCTCGTGATACAGTAGCAATGGTATCAAATTCAAAGCCTGTTTTTTTTATTTTATCTGAAAGAATTTGTACTTGAGATTCAATATCAGGCCATGTCAAAAACGATTTTCCTTTCCAGTTATTTTTTGAGGTCAACTTGATCGTGTTTATTTTGTTGTCTATTAATTATTTTGTATCCTGATTTTACAAAGTTAGATAATGCTAAATAATTTAGCCTTAGCTAACTTTTATATGAAGATGTAGACACCTCGGAATCATTGCAATGATGTCATCAAACTCAAAAATATCTCGTTTTGTAGGATTTCTCAGAAGATTTGTAACATATTCCGGTCCTGCGTTAATTGTAAGCATAGGATACATGGATCCCGGAAACTATGGAACTGATTTACAGGGTGGTGCATCCTTTGGGTATTCTTTACTCTGGGTAGTGTGGCTTTCATGCGCTATTGCGATGTTGATGCAGTACTTGTCCGGAAAATTGGGGATTGCTACTGAGAGAAGCCTGGCTGAAATTTTACGTGAAAGACTTGGTAGGCGACTATATGTCATTCCCTACTGGTTAAGTTCAGAAGTTGCGGCAGCCGCAACAGACCTTGCAGAATATCTTGGAACGGTCATTGCGTTGAACATACTATTTGGCGTGCCAATGATTTATGCTGCAATATTTGGAGCCGCAGATGTCATCATAATATTGGCCCTCACATCAAGAAAGTTCCGTCTACTGGAACAGTTATTTTTAATTTTTGTTTCAATCATAAGTTTTGGCTATGCATATGAATTGCTAATTGCACCACCAAGCATTAATGGAATTCTGTCAGGATCATTTTTGCCACACTTTGTAAATGCTAGTGCATTGTTTGTTGCAGTTGGCATAATTGGAGCCACGGTAATGCCACATGTGGTATTTTTGCATTCTTTTCTTACAAAAGAAAAAGCAAAAGGAAAAACACTTGGTGAGAGAAAAAGGATGCGAAAACTGCATCTTGCAGAAACTATATTTTTGCTTACAGTAGCTGCACTGGTAAATGCCGCAATTCTACTAATGGCCGCAGTCGCATTTTATCCACACAACTCTCAAATTGCATCAATTGCAGAAGCCTACAAAACACTCGTGCCTTTGTTTGGCATATCGGCTGGAATTATCTTTATAATTACTTTATTGTCATCAGGCATTGCGTCATCTGCAGCTGGGACATTGGCAGGTCAGATTATAATGGAGGGGTTTCTTGGAAAAAAAGTCAATGTGTGGATGCGAAGAATAATTACGAGATTTGTCAACGTGATTCCAACCACAATTGCCATATTGCTTGGTTTTGATCCTTTACACATTCTAGTGTACAGTCAATTTCTCCTCAGTTTGTTAATACCAATTGCAGTAATACCGGTTGTCATACTTACAATGGATAAAAAATTAATGGGCGAGTTTGTCAACAGAAAGATAACAACTGTCATTGCATGCGTTTTTGTTGGAATAGTGTTGATATTCAATATGGTATCGCTTGCTAGTCAGATATGATAAAAATCTGAGAATAGAATTATCTTATGTGACTACCTTAAATTGGACATTTTTCTTTTTCAAGAATCGTATCAATTGTTGAGCATGGTCAGAGTCCTGAGTCTCAAGGCTCAATGTTACTCCTGCAGTGCCTGCAGGTATGCTTGAGCTTAGCCTGTCATGAATCACGTCTACTATGTTTACACTCAATGATGATATCTGGTCAATTACCTCCTTGAGGGCCCCTGGTTTGTCAGTCAAAAGGATAAAGATCTTGACCATTCTTCCCATTTCGGTGAGACCTTTTGCCACAATCTGGCCCAATAGATACATGTCCACATTTCCACCAGATAAAATTGAGACAACCTTTTTGCCTCTTGCAGGTTTTTTGTCAAGCAAATATGCGAGGCCTACAGCGCCTGCTGGCTCTACTACAGTCTTTGATCTTTCCATGAGCAAAAACATTGCCTTTACTATAGCAGAATCATCAACAAGAACAATGTCATCAATCAATTCATTTATGATTTTAAATGTAGAATGGCCAGGAGTTTTTACAGATATTCCGTCTGCTATTGTCCTGTGACCTGAAACTGATTGCAACTTGCCAACATCAAATGATTTTTTCATTGCTGGAAAACCAGATGACTGGACACCTATCACCTTGACTTTTGGTTTTTTTGTCTTGACTGCTTTTAGTATGCCAGCTGCAAGCCCTCCCCCACCTATTGGAACATAAATTTCATCAACATCCGGAAGGTCTTCCATTATCTCAAGTCCAATCACTCCTTGTGCAGCTATTACTGTTTCATCATCAAAAGCATGGACCATTGTGGCACCAGTTTTTTGCGCAATGTCTGCAGCTTTTGCAGAGGATTCATCATAAATTGCACCTTCCAAAATTACATTTGCGCCATATGATCTAGTAGCAGAAACTTTTGCAGGCGAAGCAGTGACAGGCATTACGATTGTGCATGGAATTTTTTCAAGCGATGAGGCATATGCTACTCCCTGTGCATGATTTCCCGCAGAAGCTGCAATGACTCCTTTTTTCTTTTCGTCTTTTGAAAGACTTGCAATCTTTGCATAAGCTCCTCGAAACTTGAATGAGCCAGTTTTTTGGAGACATTCTGATTTTAGATAAACTTTGGAACCAGTCATTACGCTAAATGAGTTTGAGATTTCAAGAGGGGTCCTCCTGATTACATTGCGTTGGATTTTCTGGGACTTTATTATATCATCAAAAGTAACATTCAACAGAGTTTTCAGACCCATCTCGGTATATTTGGTTTATTGAGCCAAACATGCCCAAAAACTGATATGTATTTTTTACATTCAACATATACTTTTGGTAAAAAACATACAATTATCCTATAAAATAACAAAATTTACAGAGATCAAAAAGGGCTAAATAATATTCTGAAGACAAGTCAGATCTAGGTCAAGGGGTCATGTGGCGTCACATGGTGTCTACTCCCCAAACTGTTTACACCATGAAACAGTCTTTGATCCCTTGACTAAATGTATCAGATTTTTAAGAATACTTTGATATAAACAATTTTTTAGCTTTTTAGAATTTTTATGATACTATCAAGCAATACAAGCAGATTTGTCTTTGTTTGCTCGGAAATCCTTGTCAAGTTTATGTTTCCTTGTCTAGTGTTGTTTTTTAGATATTCTAAATTAAAAATACAGAGACACCCCTCCTCTGCTGCGATCATTTTGTTTTCATCAATTAGCACAGGAGTTGTATGATACACTTCAATGAGCATGTTGTCCAATTCGCCAAACAATCTGTCCCTGTTTGCTACAAGTTTTGTGTGTTCAGCATGGGACACTTCGATTGATTTTACAATGTCTTGTGTAATGTCTTCTCGATTAAACAATACTTCAAACAATTTTTGCTCATCCATGCCTTGGTATCCTTCTTGCTGCAACTTTTCTTGAATTATTTTGTCGTTCTCAGGTCCAACTTGCACCTGGAGTTTTGTAATCATGTCCGATATGTCGGAGAGTTCTTTTTGTATCTCAATGACACGATGATCAAGCCTGTAGAACAACAATGCATGATACTGTAGTGACATGTGTACAGAGAGGAGATAATTTCCTTCCTTTATCTCAAATTTTATAAAACTTCTTCTGAGGTCTTTTTCGGCAGTTGCAGAGACTCCCTGGTTGTTCCATTCTGAAGTCTTTCTTAAAATGTCGTCAAAAAATTGCCTTACCCGAGCAGGGTCAAACGACTCTTGGTCTGTTACGGTTCCATCCCCCAGCATTACCTTCAGAGGAACTTTGTTTGTAAGAGATGTAATGTGCTCCAAGAACAATGTTCTAATATTTTCTGCCCTGTCGCTCATGGATTTTATGAAAGGATCAGGATTACTGGTCGGTATCTGCATGAAGTCTTTTTCGATATCTGCCCCATAAAATCGGTATGCACTTTAAATACTTAATAAAACCATTTTTTATCATGGGGCGTGAAAAGCCGACAAAATCCTCTTTTAAGAAGATAATATGCTGGAACTGTAACGTGGAGATAATACAATACTTTGATATAAAATACAAGGGAGAAAGAGGCGTATGTCCCGTGTGTGGAGCCAATTTCCCCCTGGAGTGAGCAAAAATGAGTGAGGAATCAGAAAACCAGCAAGAGGAAACAAAGACTACCAATAGCATCATAGACATGATGTTAGGTGGCGGCAAGTCAGGTACACTTGACAGCGAGAGTTTGATAAAAGAGACTCAGAAAAGAGTATGGAGTTCGCTCAAGAAAGGATATGAATATGATTATTCAGTTGACGAGTCAGATACGTTTCTGCGAAAA
Source organism: Nitrosotalea sp. (assembly GCA_025451075.1). GTDB lineage: Archaea > Thermoproteota > Nitrososphaeria > Nitrososphaerales > Nitrosopumilaceae > Nitrosotalea. Next base: position 23,586 of record JANWLA010000040.1, read on the forward strand.
CATGTTGCACAAAAACTGCACATGCTTGTAATGTTTGTAGATTTGGTAGGCTCGACTGACATGGCATTGCTTCTTCCACCAGAAAAACTTGGAATAATAATCAGCTCATTTTCACAAGAGATGCGATCTGTGATACGCCATCATGGAGGCTATGTCCTAAAATATGTTGGAGATGCCGTCATAGGATATTTCATTGCAGAAGAGAGCCCATTAGTAGTATCAGATAGTGCTGTAAATTGTGCAAGAACAATGATAGATGTTATCGAGCGTGGAATAAACCCCATACTAAGTGAGTATGATTATCCTGAACTGCGTGTAAAGGTAGGAATGGACTTTGGGGAAAATGTAATTGTCAGGTATGGTGCAGACCAGATTCGATCCCATGTAGATATTTTGGGTCCTGCAGTGAGCATTGCAGCAAAGATTACGGCACTTGCAAAACCCAACCAAATTTTAGTTGGAGAGGATGTCTATGACAAACTGCATCCTTCACTGAAGAGTCTTTTTGAGAAAGTCGAGTGGAAAGACAACCGATGGACTTACCAAGATAAGAAGACTGGAAAGATGTACCAAGTTTACGCGATGCACATCTAGACTGTGAATTTGTCTGGGCATTCTACGTGCTCATAGTGATGATCTGTAAATTTTTGGTCAACAATATACATTACAATTTTGTATAAATCCGTGGAACCAATATTTTTTTTACATTTTATACAATGCATTGATATTGTTTTTGACATTAAACTAATGTCGATCAGGGCATTCTATAAGGATCGGCGATCGATGGAATTTGATAAAAAACGACTCGCACTTGACACTTTCCTATATCTAATGCGTGATTTTGTGAGTAAACATGAAATAGAGGGCAGATGAAATTTCATTCATGTGGCCTTATGATGTGCGAAAAATGATGGAAGCTTTTGGCCATCCAATGGATATGCTAAATTCACCATTTGCTTTTCCAAGATTGCCACCACGTGCAAATCCTCCACAAGGAATAGCAAGTGCTGGAATGGTAAAGGACCGAATAGTTCAAGATGCTGACATGATGATGAGCAAGCTTTCAAGTCATCACACAATGTTTCAAAGATATGCAGCAGGCTTGTTTAACATGACGCCAAATGGGTTCATGCCAGGCCATCCAATGCATGCAACAATCAATCCTGTTGATACACTAACTGAAGAAAATGAAAGACTACGAAAAGAAAACCTGGCCTTGAAATCAGATCTTGGCAAAGAAAAGAAAAAGTAGTTTCCAACTTTTATAAAGCCTGAACTTTCTATTATAACTGTGCAAAAGACACCCAGCCAAAAATGGACTGAACAGATTACACAGTATAGAAAAAAGTGTCAGAATATTTTGGAACTGTCAAAATCAATTAGATATGTCGGACTTGTAAATGAGTATGGACGAACTTTGACTGGTGTATTCAGACCAGGTCTTGCTACGCTGCTATCAAATGAACTTGCAAGAAATGAATTCTTTCTTGTATCCACAATGCTGACAATGCGAAGCAAAGCAAGCTTGGCACTTGGGAACATGGATAATATCGTAATCAGGCACGACAAAGTTACGCTTGTCATACTCCAAAGAAAAGAAGGAATTTACTACATCTCCGTAAACAAGACTGTAACGCCAGACGCTGTAAACGAAATAATTACTAAAGTTAAAAAAATTATTTAGAGTGGAGCAAATCCGTGGAATCCACGAGCTTGTTTTGCGCCATCATCATACACAGGCTCAAATAATGACACCATGTACTTGTCAGGATCCAATACAATACAGTTTTTGCCTGCCTTGTGAGATACAATGTCTCTGTATACGGTGACATTTTTTGTTTTGAGTTCTTTTACTGCAGACTCGATATCGCCTACAACCAATCCTATCACTATGCCGTTTTCAATTGAGGTTCCAGTGTTGATTGGTTTGCTTGCCGGATGCAGTATGACAGTGGCTCCCTCTTTTGCCAACTCTACCCAGTTTTCCCTACTATTTTTGATTGGCAATCCAATCACTTCATGATAAAACTTTAGAGATTTTTCCAGGTCAGAGACTGCAAGAATTACACTACCAAGGTGTCTGATATTCATGCATACAATAGACACTCACAGCGTTAAAAGATTATGGTAAACTCAGACTACTTGAACTAGAGTCTCAGTTCGCTCGACGCCTTTTATGTTTTGAATCTCTGTTGTAACGTCCTTTATTGCAGACAACTCCTTTACCTCTATGAGTGCAACTGCATCAAATTGGCCACTTACTGCAAACGAATCATAGACTGATTTTACCATGCGCAACCTTGCAGCTATGAGTTTTTTTGGAGATTTGACTAGTACTACGGCTTTGACCAACCCATGTCTACCTCCACTTCAATTAGAGTCTCTGTCGAAACAATTTCTTTAATCTTTTTAAAATCAATTACAATGTTGTTGATTTCATCAATTGTACCCTGAAGAACAACTGCAATGTCTGCCCTTCCCGTTACAACCATTATCTCTTTGATTATTTTTCTTGCTTTTTTCAGAGAAGCTATCACAGGATCAACTTTGCCAGGCTTTACAGTAATCAGACAGAGAGATCTCATTATACCTACAAGGTGCATAATCACGGATAAGTCTTTTTGATCAAGAATGTACTGAAAAAATCTAATCGTCGCTGGCTTCTTGGGAACGCGCTTCTTCCAAGTATGCCTTTCTTGCCTCTAGCTCTGCTTCCTTGTCAAGACCTGTATCGTCTTCTACAACAATTATCCCGTCATCTTCCTGAACGATATCTTCCTTGAGCTTGGTCTTCTCTTTTGGTTTAGCCTTTGGAGCTTCTTTTTTCGACGCTTCTTTTTTAGCTGATTCCTTTTTCGGAGCCTCTTTTTTTACAGGCTTTTTGGCTTCTTTTTTCTTGTCCTTTGTCATAAGACGATTATCCAACAAGTAGCATCGTCCTTTTAAACTTGTCTTATTATTCCACTAGTAAATAATACCATTCCAATTCTATGGAAAAAGCCGATTTTCGCATATAGGATTAAAATTACATGGTCTTACTTGAGATTCTTAATTTTTTCAATTATGGAATGGTGATCAGATGTAGGCTCTGTTGAGAGAATAAGTATCCCATCTTTCTGAAATATTGTCAATAGTTTTACCTTACCTTTTGATTCTACTATCCAGTCCGTGTTTCCAAGCTTCTCAGTGAACATCTTGTCCATCATTGCCTTTACAGAGACTTGATGGTGGGCCAATGCCGCAAGATCTTTATCAAGTAACGGTATGACACCATCTTTTCTTGCAGTGGATACTAGTTCTTCATCTACAATCTTGCCTGCAAATCTAATTTTTGGATCAAGTGCCAATATTTTTTTGCAATAATTAGATACATCAGAAGAATCTGGGCTCATTTTGTGTCTAGATCATCTTTGAAAATACCCTATTTAAGACATGTTTTGAATTGCACCTGAAACAATTAATTTTATTAATTGTCATACATGATATGAAACCAAAATGGACAAGGCTCAAAAATATCTAGTTTCTGTTCTTGCATCAGTTTGCATAGTGGGTGCCTTTGGCATACCATTAGGAGATCCAAAGTTTTTCATCCAGGCCATTGCACTTGAATCATCATTTGTGGCACTAGCAATTGTTTCATTAAAAAATTTCAAATACGCCTACATTCCAAATTTCATTATTGCAGGTATTGTAATTACTGGTAACACTGTATCTCCAAAACATTTAGAGATCATGTCCACACTACATCCGTTTTATAATGGAATTGTGCTAATTGTTGGCGGCTATATTTTGCAGGCATTGTTGCTTGCAACAAATGGAATGACCCTCAGACAATACAGGAAAAACAAAGAGAGTATTGTAAAGTAAAATAAAATATTTTTTTCATAACGTGGCAAAAATTTAATTTTCTAGGCACAAAATTTCAAAAATAATGTCTCAATCATAAATTTATAATCAAAACTAAAAGGTGCCGCCGGCAAGACTTGAACATGCGACAGCTCGGTCTTCAGCCGAGTGCTCTCCCGGGCTGAGCTACGGCGGCACATTTCATTATCCAATTCTTGGGGAATTAAAGTGTGTCTCTCTTACTTTTTCCATGCAACGTCAGAAATTTTTTTTCTTTTGTTTATGGTTCGTGCAACAACAAAAAGAAGATCAGATAATCTATTCATGTAGATTAAACACTGGCTGTTAACATCATCAACTTCGGACAAGTTTACCATGTTTGTTTCAGCCCTTCTGCATATCGCTCGTGTCAAATGAATTTGAGAGGCAACCAAGTCTCCACCTGGTAAAATAAAATATGTTATTGGAGACAGTTTTTCCTCCAATCTGTCTATCTCTTTTTCTAAATAAGTTGTCATTTCTGATGTAACTCTATTTGATGTGCTTTTCAAATTGGGATTTGCAAGGTCTGCACCAACCACAAAAAGATCATTTTGTATCTGTGTCAACAAATCACGTATATCTTTTCCTAGTTTTGATGATAAGACAATTCCGATGGATGCATTTAGTTCATCAACCATGCCATACGATGCAATTCGTGGATTTGATTTTTTTATGCGCTTGTTACCAATCAGGCCTGTAGTTCCATCATCGCCGGTTTTAGTATAAATTTTCAAAGTTGCTTGTTTGTAGCACTGTTACAATTTTAATCTTGTTTGCCAACATGTCACATTTTTGAATTCTTTCCACACTCAAAGATTAAAACAGGCAGACAGTATAGTATCCACAAATGCTGTTTGATTTCTTCTACCTTGCATCTGAACTAAAAAAAATTCCGCGCAGTGGATGGAAGAGCAAGGTTGGCATAGAGCACCCTGAATCCGTAGCAGACCACTCGTATGGAACTGCAATCATGGCAATGGTCTTCTCAGATATGCACAATCTTGATACGGAAAAAATTCTCAAGATGGCACTTCTTCATGATCTGGCAGAATCAATTACAGGAGATTTCATGCCAGAAGAAATATCAAAAGAGAGCAAAGTGTCGGCTGAAAACGATGCCATGAAAGAAATCCTTGGAAAACTGCCAGATGATATTGCACTCAAATATCAAAATATATGGGAAGAATATGTCCAGGCAAATACAAAAGAGTCTGTTTTACTTCATGAACTTGACAAGTTAGAGATGGCTATTCAAGCTGCAAAATATTCTTCTGAGGGATTTTCAAATGAAAAACTTGGACTGTTTGTTGATTCAGCAAAAAAAGATATCAAATCAAAAGAACTGTTAGACATACTTGATACACTATCGTATAAATAACAAGAATCAGTTTTTCAATCATGCAATATTTTGTTGCACTCAAGATGGGTGAAAAGCGAGTCAAAGAGGCACGTGAATACCTCAATACTTTATGCAATGATCAGGCAATGCCAGCTTTGGCCCTTCGAGACAACAAGACAAATGTTTGGGAACCGGTAGGTCAAGAAAATCGATATGCGGTCTTGAGCGATGTTGGCGGATATGTTTTGACAGATACTACTGGGTTCATGGTAGTGCTTTGCGATAAAAATGGGATCTCAAAAGCTCTGGTTAGAAGTCTTGATGCAGAACGCAAGGACGCAATAGTTGCAAGATTAAAGTCAGACAATATTGAAGAGTATGATGGGGACGTAGTCCTTCCAGTGTGATGGTCTTTTCAATATTTGACTACTAGTCAACATCAAGATTAAATTAGTACAACCCATTTATTTTAGGAAATGGCAAAGAAGTTTTCTCATGACATAGAGGTACGAGGGCATCTTATTGATTCGATGATACTTACCAAAATTTTTGATGTCATAATGGACCTAAAGGGTGAGTTTCAAGTCCAAGAATTCAAAGTTGGAAAGCATAAAAAAGATGAGAGCCATGCAAAACTTTCAATTCAAGGCCACTCTCAGGAGCATCTTGACAAAATACTAGAGGCAGTATACCGAGAAGGGGCAACATCGAAGATCCAGCAAGTGATCTCGCTCAAACAAGCACAAAAAGACATGGTTATGCCAGATGATTTTTACAGTACAACTAACAATCACACTGAAATTTTTCACACTGGAAAATGGATAAAGGTAGAAAACATGATGATGGATAAGTGCATCACAGTAAAAGCAAACAGGGCATTTTGCACTCCAATTCGTGACATAAAAAAAGGAGACAAGATAATTGTGGGAGAAAAAGGTATTCGTGTTACACCACCTGAAAGACCAAGAGAAGGAGTAAACCTATTTCAATTCATGAGCAGTGGGAGTTCAAGTGAAAGACCCACTCAGCACATTGCAAGAAAAGTTGCAGAAGACATTTACAAGATAAAGAAACAGGGAGGAAAAATTGTTTTGGTTGGAGGGCCTGCAATTGTACACACTGGTGCGTCTGATTCGATTGCATTATTGATAAGATCGGGATTCATCAATGCAGTTCTTGCCGGAAATGCCTTGGCTGTTCATGACATTGAATATTCAACCCTTGGTACATCACTTGGAATGAATGTGCAAGATGGTACACTGGCAGTAAGGGGCCACCGAAATCACATGCAGGCAATAAATTCAGTCTTCAAAGCTGGTTCAATTCCCAAAATGGTTGAAAAGAAAATTTTGAACAAAGGCATAATGTATGAATGTGTGAAAAATAAAATACCATTTGTTCTTGCAGGTTCGCTAAGAGATGATGGTCCGTTACCGGATGTGATCACAGACATGACACTTGCTCAGCGCAAATACAAAGAGATTGTCAAGGACGCAAAACTTGTCATCATGGTCTCAACAATGCTACATTCCATTGCAACTGGAAACATGTTACCGGCTGATGTAAAAGTGATTGTGGTAGACATTAGCCAACCAACGGTAACAAAACTCATGGACAGGGGAACATGGCAAGCATTAGGCATAGTAACAGATGTGGGAGCCTTTTTGCCTCTAGTTACACAAGAAATCCAGAAACTAACAAAAAAACCTGTCAGTAAATGAAATTCATACTTATTATTCATATAGTATAATCCCCAATACCACAATATGCGATTAAAAGACAAGGTGGCAGTTGTCACTGGCGCATCAAGTGACATTGGATTGGAAATATCAAAGAAATTTGTAGAAGAAGGAGCCAAAGTAGTCCTACTTGGAAGACATGTGGACAAGCTAGAGCAAGTAAGAAAAACAATTGCAGATTATTCATCAAAGACCGTGGCAATTGCATGCGACATTACAAATGAAGCACAAGTAATTCAAACTGTAAATCAGATAGTTAGTCATTATGGTAAAATAGACATTCTAGTAAACAATGCAGGAACAATCACGGACCCAATACATTTTCATGAGATGCAAGACAAAGACATGAATTCTTTGGTTGACACTAACTTGTTTGGCACATTTAGAATAACAAAATCAATCTTGATCAAAATGCTTGAAAACAAAAATGGCGGGAACATAATAAACATCGGCTCCATTTCAGCCGAGAGGGCCATACCAAAAGTGCACCTAACAGTATACTGTACAACAAAGGCAGCGATAAACATGTTCACAAAAGGATTAGCAGTTGAATATGCAAGAAAAAACATTCGCTGCAACTGCATCAATCCTGGAATAGTCAATGCTGGGATGATAAAATCATATCTTGACTATCCAGAAGCAAGAAAAGCACTAGAAGACCGACAGCCAATTAACAGAATAGGTCAACCAGAAGATGTGGCAAATGCCGCGGTATACTTGGCATCAGATGAGGCAAAATGGATTTCAGGAATAATCCTCAATGTTGACGGCGGAAAATCTGCCTCAGAAGGATAATTTCGGACAATTATTTGTAAAAATATTCTAAATTTTGTAGATGTATCGTTTACAGATTATTCCATTCTCTTGTAAATTGCTTTGAAATCTTCTGCAATTCTATATGCAATATTTTCAAGATGTGTAACTTCGGTCATGTTAGATTTGCCAAGACCAATCTGTCTCATCATGGTATTGCATTTATGCACCTGCATGTGATCAGCATCCACATCTTTACTCGACCAGGCCTTGAAACAGTCACTAAAATCAAGGCAGAAATTTAGAATTATAAATTCCCAGTCATGGTTAGAGGTAGGATACCCAATGCCGTGCGCCAGTTCTCGAAATTCATTGCTCTTGTCAGCAACCAACATTTTTAGCGATTTTTCCGCCTTTTTGACATCATAGTTATCAAGCGCGTTAGACCCTTGCATGGTAGTCCTCATATAATATTCTATTTTAAGATGACTCCCAGGGTTTCATGGTTTGATAAAATTACCAATTGAATCATCATTAGATCATATCAGGATAAGAAGATCAGAATAGTCATGACAAGATAGTATCAAAAAGAATGAAATCTTAAATATCTAATAATGAAGGTTACCATGTTGACAATAAATTCAAAGGTATACCTTGTAGCAATTACACTTCTTACAGTCTCATTTTTATCTGCAGCAGCACAAACTCCAATCACAGTATCAACCGATAAAACATCATATGCCGATGGTGATACAATTATCATATCTGGCGCGGTAACTACACAACTTAACATACCAATATCAATAGTAATTCGAGATGGTTCTCAGAACATGGTATACATTGCACAGACAAATCCAAATTCTGATGGCACATATTCCACCCAAGCAGTTGCAGGAGGAAGCACCTGGAAAACTCTTGGGACATACGAAGTGGATGTAACATATGGAGGATCAGATAAAACCGCCAAGACTACATTTACGTACACATTAAGATCTTCACAACCCTCAAGCGCATCAAATCAAACCAATTCTACAATACCTGCAGTTCCAGAATTTGGTTCGCTAGCTGCACCGATATTTTCCATAGCTATCTTGGCATCAATAATATCATATGCCAAGGCAAGACCTGTTTTTAAAATCTAAAAACAGACGATGTTAAAACAATGTCCAGTATAGCACCACAGCAAAACATCATGATAACATCAGGAATGATTAGCCAGAGTACAAAATATGCAGAGTGCATAATATTTACTTGAGATATTACGAATGCAGCCACATGTACAATTGCATTTTCTCTGTATCAACTAGACTTTTACCTACTATGTATCCATTAACTCATTATTTGTATGATTGTGTTACTGTCATGCCTGAAAATTAACAAATTATACTTGCAGTACAATAGGTTTTCCCGTCAAACATTTTTTCTGAGATTGAAAAATTATTTATTAAAAATCTAAATTGCTTTTTCATTTTCTGCGCCAGTGGCAATGTCCACAGCACGAGAAAGTTTGTACATGAATATTTTACCAACTTTTGTGTGGCTACGAACAATACTGATCACTTCATTCTCATCTTTTTCATCCACTATTACAGTTAGAATATGCTTGTCTGCAAATTCTGGAATGAATGTCTCTGTACCTTTAGCTGCATGAAGCGCAGGTCCATCTGTTTTACCCCTTCCCCTGACTTTCATGATTGTAATTCCTCCCACATCTATTTTCTTTAATGCGTCACTTATGGCACGAATATCATTTTGCGGAACAATTGCATCTATACGAATCATGTAAACCATAGCAGATTAGATACTAAAGAATATTTTCTAAAAACATGTCTAGATTGCCTGTTCATCTTTTTTAGGAGTCTGAATATCATATGCTTCAGAAATTGGTATGACAAATATTTTTCCAAATTTCGAAGAGCCTCTAATGGCTGCTATAATTTCATTTTTCTTTTCATCAGCCACCACTATTTCCAAGATGAATCTATCGCCAAATTCAGGTGTAAATACTTCGGTTCCCTTTGATGCATGTATTTCACGAGCGACTGTTTTGCCTCTGCCCCATCCTTTGTATGCAGTTATTCCACCCACTGATAATTTTTTTAGTGCATCACTAATTGATTTTATTTCATTCTCTGGGAGTATTACTTCAATCTTTAGCAAGATATAAGAAAATAAAAATACACATTAAAAAATCTTATGGAATAATTTTCGAGCCACCAAAAGTTGTTAAAAACAAATTTTTTTATACTTCATCTTTTCATTAAAAGAAATCTTGCCAATTGACACAGGAGACACAGCATGGATGCTAATCGCTTCCAGTCTTGTACTATTAATGATCCCAGCTTTGGGGTTATTTGAAGCAGGATTATTACGGCGAAAGAACACCGTTTCAATTTTCATGCAGATTTTCTTCGGGTTGGCGATTCTCAGTGTCATGTGGTTTACGTTCGGATTTAGTTTGTCATTTGGACCTGATACTGGAATGGGTCTTACCGGAAACATGGATTGGGTATTCCTCAAAAATGTCCCATATGATTCAGGTTTGCATTACGCCCCTACAATTCCTGGAGTTTTGTTTGCAAAATTCCAGATGATGTTTGCAGTCATCACACCTCTGCTGTTGACTGGTGCAATTGCAGAGAGAATGAAGTTTAGCGCATATGTTATTTTTATCGTAGCATGGAGTGCACTGATCTACTATCCCCTAGTTCACTGGATATGGGGCGGCGGGTGGTTGGGACAAATGGGGGTAGTGGATTTTGCAGGGGGTATTGTCATACATACCAGTGCAGGCATGGGCGCACTTGCGGCAGCTCTAGTCCTTGGAAGGAGACTAAACTATGGCCCATCCATTATGATTCCACACAGTATTCCAATTGCAGTTTTAGGTTCTTCATTATTATGGCTAGGATGGTTTGGATTCAATGCAGGTAGTGCACTGGCATCAGGAAGTTTAGCTGGAAACACTATCATCAACACCCACATTGCATCATCAATATCTGCACTGATTTGGGTAGGATTATCATGGATGCGCACAGGCAAACCAAGTGTCATTGCAGCAATCAACGGTGCAATTGCAGGACTTGCAGGCATCACACCGGCATCAGGATACATCAGTGTAGAGCATGCTTTTGTCCTAGGAATAGCAATTGGAATAGGGTCATACCTTGCAGTATTGTTCTTCAAAGAGCATCTCAAGATAGATGATGCACTAGATGTAAGCTCAGTCCACGGTGTTGCTGGAATAATTGGTTCACTTGGAATTGGAATATTTGCAAGCACATTGGTAAATCCAAACGGCCCAAACGGACTATTGTTTGGACACCCACAACAATTACTCATCCAGGCCATGGGTGTTGGAGTTGCAGGGGTCATGGGCTTTTTTGGAACATTTGCAATCATGAAAGTAATAGACAAATTAATCGGGGTCAGAGTATCAGCCAAAGTAGAAGAGGCAGGTCTTGACATAGAAGAGCACGCAGAACGTGCATACTCTGATGAAGATGAGTTTGGCAAGATGTAGAAAAACTATTGCAAATACTCCTTTACAAAAATATCGTGAAAAATTTATTCTAGACAGAAAGTTTTTTCCTTAGGATATCAAGTGTTGTTGCAGGGTCTGCCTTGCCTTTTGTTTTTCGCATTACTTTGCCAACAAGATAATTAATAGTGTCTGGATTTTGTTTTGCTTCTGCTACTGCTTTTTCTTCTTCCTTGAACACCTCATCAATTATTTTTTCAATAGAACCTGCATCACTGACATGCCCCAAGTCAAGACTTGATATAACATCAGATAATACTTTTCCAGTTTTTACCATTTCTTGTAGTGCAAGTTTTCCTGAATTTCTTGTGAGTTTGTTTTCAAGTATGGAATCTGCAAGATCAGAGATGTGCTTTGGCGTAATTTTTAATTCTAGTTTCTTTTCTCTGGTATCAGCAAAGCCCATCAAGTCAGTTGTAATAATATTTGACACCTCCTTGGCATTTTTCTCGTTGTGTGATTTATCAAACAAATCTGAATAGAACTTGTCAGAGGATAAAACATCAGCCACCTGGGTCGGCATACCATACTTTTTGATATACCTGTCCCTCCTTGCAACTATACTTTCAGGCATCTGTGTTTTTATTTGTTCAATGGACTTGTTTCCAATCAAAACAATTGGTATGTCTGCCTCTGGCAGGTATCTGTAATCTTGTTCCTCTTCTTTTGACCTTGATGATACCGTTATTCGTCTTGCATCATCCCAATGTCTTGTCTCTGCTAATACGGTGATTCCTCTTTCTACCAGACTCTGTTGCCTTGTAATTTCAAAGTGGAGTGCCTTTTCAACATCTCTGAAAGAGCCCACATTTTTTATTTCAACTCTGTTTCCGTCTCCTTCTGATATGTTTCCGTCTACCCTCATTGCACCCTCAAGATACGGGTCAGATACCCCAATATTTTCAACCAAATCTGCAAGCACATTCAAGAATACACGGACCTGTTTTGGGTTCTCAAAGTCTGGCTCTGTTACTATTTCAACAAGCGGCGTACCTGCCCTGTTGTAATCAACCAATGTGACCATTGTCTTCTCAGAAGTGCCTTCATAGACTAGCCTTCCAGGATCTTCTTCTAGCTGTATTCGTCTGATTCGAATTTCTTTTCCTTCAATCTCGATTTTTCCATCAGAACCTATGCTTGTAGGACCATACGCGTTATACTGTGTAATTTGAAAGTTTTTTGGCAGGTCAGGGTAAAAGTAATTCTTCCTGAAAAATCCAATTTTTTCAGGAATATTGCAACCCAGTGCAAGAGATATCATTGTAGCTTTTTCCACTGCCTTTTTGTTTAGCATTGGAAGCGAACCGGGAAGACCTGCACAAACTGGGCATATGTTAGAGTTTGGCTCAAGGTTTCTGTATTCTGCTTTGCATGAACAAAATAGCTTGCTTGCAAGTTTTGTGAGTTGGCAGTGAATCTCTAATCCTATTTTTGTCATAGAGGCACCTCCGGAAGTTTTGATGTTTCTTGCAATGCATGAGCTGCCTGGAGCAGTTCTTTTTCTTGAAATGAGTTTGCAAACAACTGTATTCCAATTGGCAATCCAGAACTTGACATTGAAAATGGAACAGATATTGCTGGAATTCCAGACAAGTTTGCAGTGACAGTGTTGATGTCAGTAAGATAGAGTTTTAGAGGATCATCAATTTTTTCGCCGACCTTGAATGGTAAAATTGGCATTGTTGGAGATATCAGGTAATCTACCTTTCTGAATGCCTCATCAAGTTGTGCCTTTATCATCGTCCTAACTTTTTGGGCCTTTAGATAATATTTTCCATAATACCCTGCAGACAAGACAAATGCTCCAAGCAACATCCTTCTTGTTACCTCTGGTCCAAAATTGCTTCGCGCTTTTGAAACAAATGCCTTGAATTCATACCCTTCAGTACTAAAATCAAATCCATATCGTAAATTATCATATCGTGAAAGATTACTGCTTGCCTCTGCAGAAGCGATTGTATAGTATGCGGCTACCGAATGATCCACAGCATCAAGAGATATTGGAATACATTCTGCTCCAAGATCCTGTAGTTTTAATATTGCTCTAGTTGTTGCAGATGCCACTTCTTTGTCTATTCCGTCCCCAACCATTTGTGAGATGATGCCAATCTTTTTACCAGAGATTCCAGCCTTTAGGTCCTTGACATAATCAACACGACCATTGTTTACAGTAGTGTTGTCATGAGGGTCATGGCCAGATATGATATTTAGCAGAAATGCCACATCTTCAACAGTTTTTGCTACCGGGCCCACCTGCTCTATGCTGTTGGCATAAGAGACAAGGCCATACCTGCTTATGAGACCATAAGTTGGTTTTAGTCCAACTACAGAGCAAAAACTCGCAGGGCTTCGAACAGAACCTCCAGTATCAGAGCCCAAAGATGCAAGACATTCAAGTGCAGCTACTGATGCCCCACTGCCACCTGATGAACCGCCTGGAACATACTCTGTATTCCACGGGTTTTTTGTAGGGCCAAAATAACTAAATTCAGTTGTAGAGCCCATTGCAAATTCATCAAGATTTACCTTGCCAATTATTATGGCATCTTCTGATTTTAGCCTAGATACCACGGTTGCGTCATATGGAGCAACAAAATTCTCAAGCATTTTAGAGGCACAGGTTGTTTTCAGCCCTACAGTGCAAATGTTATCTTTGATAGACAGTGGCATGCCAAAGCAGATGCCAGTTTTTTCTTTTGATTTTATTTTTTTGTCAATTGCTTTTGCTTGGTCAAGTACGTTTTGTGAATCAACAGTAATGAAAGCATGTATTTTTTCGTCGACTTTTTTTATCCTGTCTAATGTCTTTGCAACAAATTCTTCTACAGATATTGCCCCTTCTTTTGCCTGTGATGCAAATTCAGTGGCAGAAATTCCAAGATTCATTTAAACCATTTTTGGTGCACGGATGAAGTTATTTTGATCTTTTTTGAGATGCTCAATCAAAGAGTCTCCGTATGGTTCATGGATATCATCCCTGAGATTTTCAGATGCAACCTCCATTCTTAGGATATCATCAGAGTGAAAATCCACCTTGTCAAGGCTATCAAAATAATTTAGAATCTGCTCTACTTGCTTGATGTATTTTTCTGGTTCTTTGAGTTCAACTTTGACCAAATCACCAAGATGTTCAATTTCTTTTCTTTCTACCATGCTATTTCATCTACGGTGTAAGTCTATCAACGTCACGTGGATAAAACGTTGCATCTCTAATGTTTTCAGTACCTGTAAGGGCCATCATTAGCCTCTCAAGGCCTATACCGCATCCTGCGTGAGGTGGGACTCCATAATCAAAGACACGCAAGTGATAATCAAATGCATCAAGTTTAAAGCCCTTATTTTTCATCCGCTCTTCTAACTCCATTCTTTTTTCAATTCTGGTACTGCCAGAAGACAACTCGAGATCCCCGAACATCAAATCAAAAGATTCTGATATTTTTTGATCATCATTTTTGGCTTTGACATAGAATGGTTTTGGTGCAAGAGGCCAGTCCATTATGAAATAAAATCCACTGAGGTTTATTTTCTTTAATTGCGAAGGATATAGGTCGTCTCCCCATTTTGTTGTGGCCCCAGCTTTTTGCATGCGGTCAACCAATTCTGTATATGTATACTGGGGGATTTTTTCAGGAATTTCTGGAACTTTGTAATCTGTAGTTTTTATTGACTCGCAATAATCTTTGACTGTTTTAATGGAATTTTTAATCATGGTCTCCACATGCAACATGACATCATTATAATCCGAGAAAGCCTCCTCAATGTCTATTGAGATTGCTTCAGAAAGATGTCTGTTGGTTCTAGATGCTTCAGCTCTAAATATGGGGGCAATTTCAAAAATTTTCTCAAAACTTAGTGTTAGCTGTTCCTTGTAAAGCTGAGGGCTTTGGGCAAGAAATGCCTCCTTGTTATAGTAAAATATCGGAAACAGTGCTGCACCTCCCTCTGTTGCAGTTGCAATCATCTTTGGCGTGTTTACTTCAAGAAATTCTTTTTCATAAAGATAATCACGAATCGATTTGAGAACTAGGCTTCGCATCTTAAAGATGTGCTGCAAAACATTTCTACGAAGATCAATTGCCCGCAGTTCTAATCTGGTATCAATATTTGGTACAGTCTTTGTTTGCCATTGAAATGGCGCAATCTTTTCAACAATTGAAAATACGCGCAGCTCACTTGGTGATATCTCAACTCCACGTGGTGCCTTTGCAGACGGTTTTACAACACCTTTTACTGCAATGGTTGATTGTTCTTTTAGTTTAACCAGGCTCTCTTTGATCTCATCTGGACATACTCCGGCTTTGGCAGTAATCTGCATCTGTCCCTCTTTATCATTTAATAATACAAATACCAGATTTCCATGATCTCGTACACTTGAAATCCATCCCATTACAACAACTTCTTTTCCGTCCATGGATGGATCAAGTTGATTAGAATAGATGGTCCTACGCCAGTCTCCAAGTTCTGTACCTATCATGGTTTCATCAAATGTGTTTTTGTTAGTGTTAATTTGTGTTACCATCCAAGGGCCAGTTAAGAATAATGATAAATATTTGATTATGAAAATATAATCATGGGATTTTTAAACAAAGTTAAAGACATGGTGCAAAAAGATGCAGAAAAAGGCGTAGACCTTGGAAAAAAAGGCATTGAAAAAGGTACAGAATTAGGAGTCAAAGGATTCCAAGGTGCCAAAGAGTCTGCAAGAAAAGGCTATGAAAAAGCAATGAAAGAGTAAAGATTCCAAAAATTACAGAAGAGTCATATTTTCATGAAAATATAACTAGAAGATATCCAAAGATGATTAACCTTTATCGAGTTTTGCCAGAAGAGATGGATGATCTTGTAGTTAAGATTGGTCAGCCACGATACAGAGCAGAGCAGCTACTTCACGCATTGTATCATGAATCGCCAATGAAAATGTCAGATTTACATCAAATCCCGTCTGCCATGCGAGACGCACTTGTTACAGAAGGATATACGATAGGTTCTGAAAGTGAAGTCCATCGAGTTGTCAGTGAAGACGGTCACACTACAAAGATGCTTCTCAAATTCAATGATCAAACCCTCATTGAGACAGTTCTCATGCAATATGGACCATCACAGGATAAGACACATCCACGGTCAACAGTTTGTGTCTCAACACAAGTTGGTTGTCCAATGGGTTGCGTATTTTGTGCTACAGGCCAGATGGGTTTTGAAAAAAATCTAAAAGCTGAAGAGATTGTTTCCCAAGTTCTACATTTTGCGCGAATTTTACGCCAAAGAGAAGAGCATGTCACAAATCTTGTTTTCATGGGCATGGGAGAACCGCTTGCAAATTATGATGAGACAGTAAGAGCTGTTAGATTGCTAACACATCCCCGTGCATTTGGATTAGGACAGCGAAGTATTACAATTTCTACTGTTGGAGTCATCTCTGGAATAGACCGTCTTGCAGATGAAGATCTTCAAGTCAAGCTTGCAATCTCACTTCATGCACCAAATGATGAGTTACGCAAACGGCTTGTTCCAACTGCAGGACCACATTCAGTTGAAGATTTGATCAATGCGGCAAAACGCTATTTCAAAAAGACTGGGCGCCGTGTCACTTTTGAGTATGCGTTAATTGACGGCATCAACGATTCCACAAAAGTTGCAACAGAATTGGCATACATTCTAAAGGGCAACGGTGCACATGTGAATCTAATTCCAATGAATCCCACTGCCGGAGGATTCAATCGCCCCGCTAGGAAAAAAGTGCTAGCATTTCAGCAAATACTTCGTAATGGGGATGTAAATTGCACAGTACGTGTTGAAAAGGGAGTTGAGATCTCAGCAGCTTGCGGTCAGCTACGAACAGACATGGTAGAAAAGATCCAATAACAGGCATAATTTCACCTAGTCAACGCACAGGCAGAAAATATTATAAAAGTGCAAACTGGAAACCTCTAAATTAAAATGAACTCAAGTTACACATATGGGTCTAACAAGTCGTGAAAAGACAATAATAATTACATCTCACCTAGTTTCGCTTTATTCAGAAATGATTGAGCAGGGAAAGATCTCCCAAAATCAATCAGTCATAGATTTTTTGATGAAGAATATTCCTCAGGAATACAAGTCAGACTTGTCCATAGACTTGATCGATGATGTGTTTAGTTTTATCTCAAGCAGACCCATGGAACTTTCATAAACCCCTGAAAGGAGATTACATGATATGACTTCAATTGCCACCCTTGGTTCACATTGCGCACTTCAAGTACTCAAAGGGGCAAAAGATGAAGGTTTCAAAACCATACTAGTATGTGAGAAAAAACGCGAAAGGCTTTATCGAAGATTTCAGTTCATAGATGAGTTTGTACTTGTTGATTCGTTCAAGGAGGTAATGGACCAAAGATGTGTAGAAATTCTCAAAGAAAATAATGCAGTCATCATACCGCATGGTACTCTGATAGCTCAGATGAGCTCATCAGAGATTGAATCAATCAAGACGCCAATTTTTGGAAACAAGTGGATTCTCAGATGGGAATCAGATAGGAACATGAAAGAAAAACTCATGGTAGAATCAAAATTAAAGATTCCAAGATCTTTACAGAGTCCAAGCGATATCAAGGGATTGACAATTGCAAAAAGACATGGTGCTGCCGGAGGCAAGGGGTATTTTCTTGCAACAAATGAAGAAGACTATATGAAAAAAAGAGACAAGTTGGTAAGAGAGGGAATAATCAAAGGGGACCAAGACTTGTATTTGCAAGAATATGCTTTGGGCGTATCTGCATATTTACAATATTTCTACTCTGAACTAAGCGGAGAGTTGGAATTTTTTGGCGTTGATAGAAGATATGAATCAGACATAGACGGATTGGGAAGAATTCCAGCACAAGAACAAATTGACGTGGACTTGATACCGTCGTTTAATGTAGTAGGTAACAGCCCCCTAGTTTTACGTGAATCTCTGCTCGAAGAGGTCTATTCTATGGGAGAAAGATTTGTAGAAGCTGCAAAAAGACTTGTTGCCCCAGGCATGACTGGGCCTTTCTGCCTAGAAGGAGTTTATGATGAAAACGGTAAATTTACTACGTTTGAGTTTTCTGCAAGAATAGTGGCAGGTACAAACCTCTACGTCGATGGCTCGCCATACTCATCATTGATTTTTGACGAGCCCATGAGCATGGGAAGAAGAATCGCTCGTGAGATAAAGAATGCAGACAGCAAAAATAGCCTATCAAAGATAGTTACGTGATATTTTACTTTCTGGCAAAGTATAATCTGTGAATTTAATAAAATTATGCGCCGCCAAGTGTCACAATAAGATCAGTGACAAAACCGGCACACAGACCCACAAAGAGCCCAACCATCAACACATTATTTGTGGTCTGTTTTCGTCCAGCATTATACATGAGCATTGATACATAGATGAGCGCACCTCCGGCCATTGATAAAAACAAAATGTATGCCACATCAGATATCCACAGACTGCCTAACATTGTACCTACAAATGTTGGGCCACCGCCAATCAACCCCACCTTTGCCAAGAATTTTGCATTTGGTTTTTTTAATATTCCAGTAAGCGGGCCTGCAATGCCAAACCCTTCAGTGGTATTATGTGCACCAAATCCTATTATCAGTATGATTGCAAGACCAATCTCTCCGGCTACATAAGACTGGCCAATTGCAAGACCTTCGCTGAAATTATGTGCTCCAATTCCTATTGCAATCATCATTGCAAGTTTGTATGCATTTGCTTCATGGAATAATCTATGTAGATGATCATCGCCTTCTTTGAGATTGTCAAGTGATAATATTTGTGGGAAACTCTTTGACATGAGTTTTGTTTCATATAGCACCAACCCGAGCAGACCTATTGCAATACCACCAAACAATGCAAGAAGATCAATTGCGGCAGTTTCAATCGAGCCCTTTCCAGCAGATGCGTTTGTTGCAGCAGTTGATGCAGTCTCCCAACCATGACTGAAGACATCAATTATTAGAAATACCAAAATTCCAAGTGCAAATGCGTTGAGGAATCCCTTCCTTTTTGGACTGAGATTTTGCAATACTGCAACTGGAAGACCCAGAAATATCGTAAAGCCGGCAATTGCTCCGAGCAACAAGAGCTGCCAGTAGTCAATCATTGATCAAATTAGGACTAGCTAACTTATTTAAATCACTGACTAGTTCTAGATTTTTAGAACAGCTCACTCTGTTTAAATAGTTAGGCTTGCCTAATTCAAAAAATATTGAAAAAAAAAGTTCCATTATCGCAACTCAAAAAGTATGATGTAAACCAAAAAATACTCGAGGCGTTAGCTGATGCCCAATCAAGATCAATATTGTTCTCAATAGTCAAGGAAGGAATGACAGCATTAGAGTTGTCAGAAAAATACAGAATCCCCCTCAGTTCAGTCTATAAAAAAATTTCAGACCTAGAAGAACTCACTCTAGTTAAAGTTGACAAGTGGTCGTTATCAGATAGTGGAAAAAAATTCAAGGTTTACAAGAGCAGAATAAGCAGGGCAGAAATCAGCATTAAAAAACCAGAACCTGTAATCACACTAAGCCCCAACTAGAACTTAGGTCAAATAGTTAATATTCAAAGAAAAACCATTGAAAAAAAGTGAAAAGATACTATTTTGCTATTATTCCAATAGTGATTACCATAGCTGCAGTATACTACATGGCAACTCCGCATGAGAACAAGTCTACGGAATTAACCCCGCAGATGATCATGCAGAATGGTTCGCCAATACTTGGTGATCCTAATGCAAAGGTAACCATAGTTGAATTTGGGGATTACCAATGCACATACTGTCATCTATTTCATGAGAATACCAAAGATGCATTGTTGCAGCAATATGTAGATACAGGAAAAGTTAATTTTGTATTTCGAGATTTTCCACTCAATGGACCTGATTCAGTTTTAGCTGCAGAGGCATCATACTGTGCAGGTGACCAAGACAAGTACTGGCAATACCATGATGAGTTGTACAAAAACTGGGCTGGCGAAAAGACAGGATGGGTAAACCAAAAGTCACTTGACAAGTTTGCTACAACTGTTGGCCTTGACTTGGGCACATTTGACAAATGCATATCAGATAACAAATATGAACAAAAAGTACTAGACAATCAGAAATTTGGTGAAAACATTGGAATTGATGGAACACCATCGTTTATCATATTTAGCGGCAAGAACATTACAAAAGTAGTTGGCGCACAGCCATTATCAGTATTTCAACAAGTCATAGACAAATTTCAGAATAGTTAGGTAATAGTCCATGGTCAAGCCCAAGATAGAAAAACAAGATTCTGTAAAATTATACAAGTTACGAAAGATGTTAGAAGAACTGGCTGACCACTCAGGACGAGGAACAGAATTAATTTCACTTTATGTCCCTCCGAAAAAAGCGTTACATGAAGTCATAAACAACCTTCGCGAAGAGCAAGGCACTGCAGATAATATCAAGTCAGATCTTACAAGAACCCATGTAGTAGATGCACTTTCTAGAGTAATTCAGAGACTAAAATTGTACAAGTCATCTCCTGAGAAAGGACTTGTCATGTTTTGTGGTGCACTTCCACCAGCTGGTGGGGGGCCAATTGGCAGTGAAGTAGTAAAGTTGTTCGAGATTGAACCACCAAAGGAGCTGCAGACGTTTCTTTACAGGTGTGATGATCATTTCCATGTAGACATTCTCAAAGACATGCTAAAAGATGACAACATGATTGGCTTTTTGGCAATTGATGCAAAAGATGCAGGATGGGGATTGTTGCGTGGTGACAAGCTAGACGTGTTATCTGAGACATCATCTGGTGTAGCTGGAAAACACAGACAGGGAGGACAGTCAGCCAGAAGATTTGAAAGACTACGAGAGATGGAGCTCAATGAATATTATAACAGAGTTGCACATACCACTCGAGAATATTTTATCGATATTTATCCTGTAAAGGGTCTGATAGTTTCAGGTCCAGGGCCAACAAAAGAGAATTTCCTAAGAGAAAGTTATCTGGAATACAGACTTCAAAATAACATACTTGCAACGCTTGATTGCTCCTATGCAGGCTCAGAGGGAGTACGTGAAGCATTTGCCAAGGCACAAGAAGTTCTCACAGATTACAGAATGGTAGAAGAAAAGAAACTTGTTGATAAACTATTCAATGACATCAATTTTTCAAGAGGGCTTGCAACATATGGTCTCAATGAAATCATTGATCTCCTCAAGAGAAATGTTGTATCAATAATACTGATTACAGATGACACTAACCTCAGAAAACTCGACATTACATGCAGAAGATGCCAAAATGTACAAAGCGAGATCATAGACCGTGTCAAAGTAATTTCAAGAACACAGGAACTTCTCAGCCAGCCATGCCCAAGCTGCAAAAGCATGGACTTGGAATCAACTGAAAAAGACATTGTTGATTACCTAGACTTGGTTGCAGGTCAGACAGGTGCAAAAGTCGAGGTCATCACAGGTTCAACAGAATATGGCGCAATGCTTTCAAGCATAGGCAAAGTTGGGGCATTTTTGAGATATAATCCCAACCAGTAAACATTCTCAAACATATCTCTAAATAATTTGAAAGTTTATCTAAATTTATGGAACATGTAACCCCAGAAGAATTTGATTCAGAGGTATTAGGATCTGACAAGAAGACAGTGGTTCTATTCTATGCAACATGGTGTCCATACTGCTCCAATTTCAAACCAACATTTGAGGCTGCAAAAATTGAAACTGCAGACAAGATTGGATCAATAATTGATGAAGATGAAAATCCACTGTGGGACAGATTTAACATCCAGTCAGTGCCAACAATGATTGTATTCCAAAACGGGAATATAATTTCAAGAAGAGATGCCAAAAAACACGTTGGCCTAACAAAATCAGATATGGATTCATTAGTAACAGAGCTAGCCTGATTTTATATTATTTCTAATCTTTTTTGCCAACTCTTTTAGATCATCTTCTGTTGCAATCATCCTTCTTGCCCATGGGTTGCCCACCTTTTGATATCGAGGGATAATGTGAACATGCACGTGTGGAATTATCTGGTTTGCTGATCTTCCATTATTTTGACCAAGGTTAAACCCATCAGCTCCGGTTGCAGCAATTATACTGCGTGCTACAGCGGGAACTTTAGAAAATAATGCTCCAACATCATCGTTTGTCATATCAATGATTTTCTCATGGTGAGCTTTTGGAATGACTAGTGAATGACCTTTCTGTATCGGATACTTGTCCATAATGGCAATATGGGAATCATCCTCAAAGATCACATGTGCGTCTTGTTTTTTGTTTATGATATTACAAAAAAGACAGTCCATATCTTTTGCAGTGATGTATTTTATTTATACTCACCTTCAATTGTATGCAAGATACATCCATTTATTTCAGATACTGTTATTTAGGGTAAAATTTTGACTTGTATCGTCAAATGGGAAAAAAAGATAGAGAAGAGCGAGTACAAGAACGAGAGACTTTTTACCAAAAACGACAAAGGACTCAATTTAAGAACAAGGCAATAGCCATAGGCATCCTTGCAGGAATTGTTGCAGTACTTGGAATTTCAAGTTATAATTTTTACGAATTATCATCACAGGTAACACCAAAAGGGGAACCACCAGGTTCAGGCCCTCTTGGAGGAATTCATATTCATGCAGGTATATTGACAATGATTTATGGTCAGCAGTTTGATTATTCATCTACAGCATATCAGATAAAGAGCCCATACATTGGATTCCAAAAAGGAAACGGTGAGACCATACATGCAATGGCAACAAATGTCACCATGGGATTTCTCTTTACTTCGTTACGCATTGGACTAGATGACAAGTGCTTTACATTCCCAGACAGTCGTGCATTTTGCACAAATGCAAACTATACACTAAAGTTCTACATCAATCACCACGAGGTACCAGACTTGAAGAACTATGTGTTCAAGGATCAAGACAGAATCTTGATATCATATGGTAACGAAAACGAGACTCAAATCAATGACCAGTTGGCAAGACTAGATGGATTCCAGTTAATCACTTAGGATTCTGAAAGTTCTTCTTTTAATGCCTTAAACTCATCTACAGTAATCTCTCCCTTTGCCAGCCTGTTTTTGAGAATCATCATTGCGTGGTCATCTTCTTGTGGTTCAGGGGCAGGAGCTACTGGCATTGTGCTTGTTTTTGTTTCAATAGTACCACTTGAAATTTTTTGTTTCTTTCTGAGATAAAGTATTGCCACTACAATTCCAACTCCCACAAGAGTGATGACGGGATATAGTATAGTTTTAGCATCAAAGTTTGCACCAATTGACGGCAAGTTATTTTTCTGTGCGCCTGTAGATTTTTGCGAGGTCTGGTTAACAGACGCATCAGTCATCAGGATGTTTTCATTGAGCTGAATAGTTTTAGGAGCATTTTGTGATGTTGAAGATGGATTAGTGTTTGAGGAACCAGAGTTTTGTGCATTAAGTAGTTCTTGTAATTTTCTTGCATCGGCATATCTTTGCTGAAGAATATCGCTCAATGATTGGTTTGAGCTTTGATCAGTTGAGGGAGTTGTATTTTGTGTAGGCGTAGTAGAAGGTGGAGCTTGTAGCGTAATTACAGGAGCAGAATTGGAAGGAAGACTTGAGCCAGCCGAGTTTATTGCAGATACTTGGTAAGAATGTTCGGAGTTTGGAATCAAGCCCATATCCTGATAAGTTGTTGTCTGTGAGTTTGCAATAACATTAAAGCCATTTCCGTCATTTCTTTCAATTTTGTATCCTGTTATGGACAGACCACCATTGTTTTGAGGAGCAAGCCAGCTAAGATCAACTTCAGTTGACGAAGAAGCAGTAGCTACCAGATTAGTGGGGGATGATGGTGTAAGTGATGAACCATCAGGTGAAAATGCAAAACTGACTGTCTTACCATCAGTTTTGTTTGCAATAAAGGCAGTTGCATTGTACATTCCTTTGACTGTCAAGTGCTGTTGGTTGCTTGGAATGCTGGTGTCAAGACTTATCTGAAATACATGATTGCTATCAGTATTTCCTGATGCAAGCAATACAAACTGATTATTTGGATCAAAAATTAGAATTGTAACATTAGGAGGATCAGTACTCAGAGTAGTACCAGAAAACTGGATAACACTGCCTCCTTTGTAAAACGATGAATCGGTTTTAAGCGAGGTTACTTCTGCATAAGCAGGAACTACTGCAGATATTGCAAAAATGGATAATAATACAGCAAAATACAGCCCGCATCTATTCATATCAAGAACCTAATATTTTCCAATTATTAAAAACTCAGTAGAATTCATACTTGACACTTGAGTTCAATTTATTGATAAATTATGAATGTATTTTTCTGCAATTGATCGTTTTAAACAGAGAATTTTGCAAATTAACAAACTTGGAATCTCATGCATGAGATTATCTAGTATGTATAAAATAGGGCATAAAACATAGGGACAATAATGGAGATATCAAGCAGAAATGTAGTAGAGGGCACTGCGAGAGCCCCCCATAGAGCCATGTACAAGGCAATGGGTTTAGACGATAATGATCTAGGAAAACCGTTCATCGGTGTATCACATAGCGGAAATGAAGCAACGCCATGCAACATCCACCTTGGAAGACTGGCAACCCATGCAAAAGCTGGAGTAGAAATTGCTGGAGGAACTCCAAGGGAATTTTCTACAATTGCAGTAAGTGACGGCATTGCAATGGGACATGAAGGTATGAAGTCCTCCCTTGTTAGCAGAGAAATTATTGCAGATTCTATTGAACTAATGGTAAGAGCACATCAGTATGATGGGCTTGTTGGAATTGCAGGTTGTGACAAGAGCCTTCCAGGTACAATGATGGGAATGGCGCGTCTTAACTTGCCATCAGTCTTTGTTTACGGAGGTACGATAATGCCGGGAATTTATGAGGGAAAGCAAGTTACAGTTCAAGATGTCTATGAAGCAGTAGGAGCATACGATGCAGGCAATTTAACATTGGAGGCTCTAAAGAATTTAGAAAATGTAGCATGTCCCAATTCAGGTTCTTGTGGAGGAATGTATACTGCAAATACAATGGCATCAATTAGTGAAGCAATTGGAATAGCGCTTCCAGGAAACGCATCTCCTCCTGCAGAGGATCCAAGAAGAGAAAAAATGGTATACGAAAGTGGAAAGGCTGTAATGAATTTACTTGAGACCGGAGTAAGACCAAAAGATGTTTTGACATATGAGGCATTTGAAAATGCCATCGTAGTAGCTAATGCCATAGGAGGCTCTACAAATGCAGTGTTGCACTTGCTTGCACTGGCTCGTGAGATAGGAGTAAAATTAACACTTGATGATTTTGAGAGGATTAGAAGAAAGACACCACATATCGCAGACATGAGACCTGGCGGAACATACGTCATGCTAGACCTTGACAAGATAGGCGGAATTCCATTATTGATGAAAAGTTTACAAAAGAAAAATCTCATCCATGAAAATGTCATGACTGTAACAGGCAAAACAGTCAAGCAGAATCTAGATTCACTTCAGATACCATTTGACGTACATCAAAAAGTGTTAAGATCAATTGAATCTCCAATTCATGAAGTTGGAACTCTAACAATACTTCGAGGATCACTTGCTCCAGAGGGTGCAGTGGTTAAAGTTGCCGGAGTTCACACAAAAGAATTCAGGGGAAAAGCCAGAGTGTTTGACAGAGAAGAAGATGCATTTGATGCAATATCAAAACGATTGATAAAAGAAAACGATGTTGTCATAATAAGATACGAAGGTCCAAAAGGAGGACCTGGCATGAGGGAGATGCTCGGAGTAACAGCAGCACTTGTTGGCCAAAATTTGGGTGAGAAAGTTGCATTGATAACAGATGGAAGATTTTCTGGTGCAACAAGAGGATTCATGATAGGCCACGTTGCCCCCGAAGCAGCAGTTGGTGGAAACATTGCACTTGTAAATGAAGGAGATGAGATTGTCATCAACCTTGAAAAAAATAGCATTGACATCATGGTACCAGAAAATGAGCTTGCACAAAGACGCAAAGACTGGAAACCAAGAAAACCAAATTATGAAACTGGTGCTCTTGCAAAATTTGCATCACTGGTATCATCTGCAGCAGAAGGCGCAATTACAAGACCAATCTGGTAGAATCACAAAATCATTCTTGCGGAATATGATATTGGCAGAAAAGTCTCAGGTTCAAGCCAACTCTTTTTGCAGTGATTGAAAGGCCATCTTCCAAGCCCTTTTGGCAGACAGTACATGCTGCTTCTGCCACGGTTGTTTTTACTATCGGCTTTTTTCTTGGATAGTACAGATCCTGGAACAGTAACGACTTGCTCCTGTCAAAATCAGGAATGAGGATCTGAGACATGGTATAGATACGTCAAGATCGCATATAAAGGTACCGTACTATACAGTAATCAACAGTATCCCAGACATGGCTTAATTTTAAATAGAGAGGAAGAGTGTGCTTTGGCATGGGTGGCCACATTTGGGCATTCAAGCCTTAAGATAATACCCCTAGACTATACTGGCTCTCAATTTGATCTGTACAACAAAATATCACGCAAGTTTGAGCATTCATTCTTCTTTGAGTCCCTTACAGGTCCAGAGGAATTAGCAGAGACATCACTGATTGGTTTTGACCCATCAATAATCATCAAGGGGTATTTTGACAAGATAGTGCTACATTACAAGAGCGGAGGGTCCATGACAATTCAGACAAATGACCCATTGTCTGAAATCAAGAAGCTAGTCTACCAAGTACCTGATCAAAAATACCGGTATGTCGGAGGCGCAGTAGGAATTATCAATTATGATGCAATCAGACTATGGGAAAACATTCCAAATTCTCACAAGGATTCAGACGAGCCATTGATGGAATTTGGAATATACACTGATGGAATTCTTTATGACAACAAGAAAAAACAATCATTTTATTTTTATTATGATAAAAATAGAATAGACAAAATATCATACACTGACATAGAATGCGGTAAATTTTCTGTTTCAGAAATTTCTGAAAACCTAAACCAAGAGAGATTTACAGAAATGATAACACGTGCAAAAAAATACATTCACGATGGAGATATTTTCCAAGTTGTATTGTCAAGAAAATTCAATTTTGATGCAGACGGAGACCATCTCAAGGTATACAAGGTTCTACGACAGATAAATCCATCACCGTATCTTTACCACATGAAACTAGGAAAGAGGACAATAATTGGTTCGAGCCCCGAGATGCTATTGAGAATCACTGGAAATCAGGTAGAGACGTTTCCAATTGCAGGTACAAGACCAATTACAAACGATGAGAGGAAAAACGAGGAGCTAAAAGAAGAGATGTTACACGATGAAAAAGAGCTTGCAGAGCATACGATGCTAGTAGATCTTGGTAGAAATGACATCGGTCGAGTATGCAAGTATGGTACCGTACATGTCAAAGAACTGATGGCAGTAAAAAAATTCAGCCATGTCCAACACATTGTAACTCACGTAGTTGGAACTTTGGATAAAAAGTACGACATGTATGATGCAATCAAGGCAGTCTTTCCAGCTGGAACAGTATCAGGTGCTCCGAAGATTAGGGCAATGGAAATAATTGATGAACTGGAACCTGATGCAAGAGGTCCTTATGCCGGAGCAGTAGGATATTTTTCGTTCAATGGTTGCTGCGATTTTGCAATTGGAATAAGAAGCATCTTCATGAACGGATCTAAGGGTTTCATCCAGGCCGGTGCAGGTATTGTTACAGACTCGGTTGCTCAAAACGAATGGATGGAAACAGAACACAAGGCAAATGCAATGATAACCGCACTAAAGGAGGCAGCAAGATGAAATTTCTGATTATTGACAATTATGATTCATTTGTCTACAACATTGCCCAGTTGCTAGGAGAACTAGACGTAGATTCAGACGTGATACGAAACGACAAGGTGACAATCGAGGATATCAGCAGAGGAAACTATGATGCAATAATAATTTCTCCAGGACCTGGAACTCCAGAGGATGAAAAATATTTTGGCATATGCACCAAGGTAATCAAGGAACTAGGACCTACAAAACCGATACTAGGAGTATGCCTTGGACACCAGGGAATTATACATGCATTTGGAGGAAAAGTTGTCAATGCTGGAAATGTAAGACATGGTAAGACAAGTCCAGTTGAATATACCAAATCGCCATTATTTGAGGGAGTACAGAATCCCTTCAGGGCTACCAGATACCATTCCCTAGTGGGAGACAAGACCATAATTCCAGATGACCTAGAGGTAACTGCCGTTGCCCAAGATGACAAGGAAATAATGGCAATACGCCACAAAAAATACCCAATAGAGGGAGTCCAGTTCCATCCAGAATCAATAATGACAACAGAGGGCAAGAAAATTTTGAGCAATTTTATCAAGTTGGTGCAAAAATGATTTCAGAATATATCACAAAAATTTCCTCCAACGGAAATCTCAGCTATGATGACATGACCCAGGTCATGGACGAGGTTTTGACAGGAAAAGTTTCTGTTGAAGAGACTACAAGTTTTCTTGGAACCCTAACAGAAAAGGGAGAAACAGATCAGGAACTTCTTGCAATGATGGATAAAATGCAACAAAATGCTGTGCACATACATCCAAAGATAAATCAGAAAATCATTGATGTTTGTGGGACTGGGGGAGACAAGATGAACACGTTTAACATTTCTACCACGGCATCATTTGTAATTGCTGCATCAGGCGTAGTTGTGGCAAAACATGGAAACAAGTCAGTCTCAAGCATAAGCGGAAGTTCAGACATTTTTGAATATTTTGGATACGACCTTAACATGGAGCCACAGCGAGTTCAAGAAATAATTGAAAAGTTTGGAATAGGTTTCATGTTTGCACCCAAGTTTCATCCTACCATGAAAAATGTTGCAGAGGCAAGAAAACGCCTAGGTAAGAGAACTGCGTTTAATCTCTTGGGCCCCTTGTGCAATCCTGCAGAGGTCAAGTGCCAGCTTGTCGGGGTGTCATCCAAAGAATATCTCAACAGAATAATATCGCTTTTAGAGTCAAGAGGGTCTGAAAACGTAATGACTGTAATTTCGGAAGACGGTCTTGATGAGTTTTCCACTACATCCAAAAATTACATTTACCACCTAAACAAGGGCGAGGTGACAAGCTCAGTACTTGACCCAGTAGAACTTGGCCTGGGCAAGGCAAAACTTGCAGATTTGCAGGTCTCAACAAAAGATGAGGCAATAAACGCGTTCACAGATGTTCTGAGAGGAATTGCCAAAAAACCAATGCTTGAGATTACAGCCCTCAATGCAGCAGCTGGCCTAATTGTAGGGGGATTTTCAGAGAAATTCGATGAGGCATTAGAGATATCGCTCCAGTCAATAAAGAGTGGAAAAGCACATGATCTTTTCAAAAATTTCATAAAATACTGTGGAGATGCAACAAAGATGGAGACACTAGAGAAAAAATGAAAGACATGCTTGAAAAACTTGCCACAAATTCGCAAAAGGCAATAAGCGATGGTACATATGAAATCAATTACAAAAATTCAAAATCAGAAAAAAACCTAGTGGAGCAAATTAAAAACAACAAACATGCTTCATTGATAACAGAGGTCAAGTTTTCATCCCCATCACTAGGTAACATACGACAAGTCTCGGATCCTGTCTTGATTGCAAAACAAATGGTAGAGGGGGGTGCAGTTGGCCTGTCAGTTCTAACACAGCCTTACTTGTTTAATGGCTCTCCAGATTATTTTACAAAAATTAGAAAAGAGACCAAGGTTCCATTGCTTATGAAAGATATTGTAGTTGACAAGATCCAAATCGATGCTGCTGAAAAATTGGGAGCAGATGTTGTTCTCTTGATACAGGCAATATTTGACAACAAATTTGCAAAAGATATAGACGAGTTTGTGTCATATGCACACAAAAAAAATCTATTGGTATTGCTAGAGTCGCATACAAAAAAAGAATTTTCAGATTCTACAAAGACTCAGGCGGACATACTGGGAATAAACAATCGCAATCTTGATACACTTGAAATCTCCATGGATACAACAAAGTCAATCTTGGAAAATAGAAATGAAAAGCGAATCATAGTCTCAGAGAGCGGTGTAGAATCCCCCAAAGACATCCAGTTTTTAGACAAGTGTGGTGCAGATGCTTTTTTGGTTGGCAGTAGTATAATGAAGAGTAAAGATATCAAGGGACTAGTATCAGAATTGGTGTTAGCAATATGAAACTCAGATACCCAAAAAATGGCAGGTTTGGAGAGTTTGGTGGAAGATACATCCCAGAAACCATAGTTCCAGCAGTAGAGGAACTTGAGCAGGCATACCTAAAGTACAAAGATAATGCAGAGTTTAAGAAAGAATTACACTATTACCTCACACAGTATGCTGGAAGGCCTACTCCGCTATACCTGGCCAAAAACTTGACAAAGTTTGCAGGAGGCGCCAAGATTTACCTAAAAAGAGAAGATTTGCTACACGGTGGAGCTCACAAGATTAACAATACGCTGGGCCAAGCGTTGCTTGCAAAAAGAATGAAGAAAAAGAGGATCATAGCAGAGACAGGAGCTGGACAGCATGGGGTTGCAACTGCCATGGCATGTGCTGCACTTGGACTAGACGGCGAAGTGTACATGGGCTACAAGGACACCCAGAGACAAAAGCTAAATGTCTTTAGAATGAATTTGCTTGGCTCCAAGGTACATCCGGTAAAAGAAGGAACACAGACCCTCAAGGATGCAATCAATGAAGCAATACGTGATTGGATTACAAATGTAAAATCAACATACTATCTTTTAGGATCAGCAGTAGGTCCACACCCATACCCAGTAATGGTAAGAGATTTCCAGTCAGTCATAGGAGATGAAATTTTGGTTCAGATGAAGAAATTAGAAAAAAAATCTCCAGACTCTGTTGTTGCATGTGTTGGAGGAGGCTCTAATGCAATTGGAACATTTTATCCATTAATTGATGAAGACACCAAAATGTTTGGAGTCGAAGCTGGAGGAGAAGGAATCAAGAGTGGTCACCACTCTGCTACATTAGTTGGAGGATCAAAAGGAGTCCTCCATGGCATGATGACATATTTGCTGCAAGACAAAGAGGGACAGATTAGCGAAACACATAGTGTATCAGCAGGACTTGATTATCCAGGAGTTGGGCCAGAGCACTCGTATCTAAAAGATGCCAAGAGAGTAAAGTATGATGCAGTAAATGACAAGGAAGCAGTAGAGGCATTTCTCTTGCTCTCAAAGCAGGAAGGGATCATACCAGCACTAGAGTCGGCTCATGCAATCGCATATGCAGTAAAGATGGCAAGGAACATGCCAAAAAGCGAAAGCATTGTTGTTACATTATCAGGTAGAGGAGACAAGGACGTTGAAGAAGTTGGGAGATATTTGAGTAAAAATGTCAAGAATAGAAAATAAGTTCAAAGACCTAAGGTCAAAGAACCAAAAGGCCTTGATAGCATATATCATGGCAGGATTTCCCAGTGAGAAGGATACACTTTCTGCAGTCAGAGGACTGGTCAGAGGAGGGGCAGACATAATTGAACTTGGCATGCCATTTTCAGATCCCTTGGCAGATGGGCCAGTAATCCAAAACGCAGGTTTTCAAGCATTACAAAAGGGCATGAACCTTGAAAAGTTTCTTGGATTAGTAAAGAAGATTCGCAAGGAGACTGACATTCCGCTAGTTTTGATGACCTATACCAATATTTTATTCAGACATGGTTATGCAAAGTTCATATCAATTGTAAAAAATGCAGGAATTGACGGATTGATATTGCCTGACATGTCAATTAACGAATCCAAAGATTTTCTGCAAGCAGCAAAGAAAAATAAAATGGATACTATATTTTTGATATCTCCAAATACATCACAAGACAGAATCAAGAAAATTGCAGGCTCGTCATCGGGTTTTTTGTATCTAGTATCAGTCTTTGGAACAACAGGCGGTCAACAACAATTCCAAAATTATACAACTGATGCAATTAAAAATGCCAAAAAGACACTTGGTGGAAAAATTCCACTAGGGGTGGGATTTG
This sequence comes from Nitrosotalea sp., assembly GCA_025451075.1. GTDB lineage: Archaea > Thermoproteota > Nitrososphaeria > Nitrososphaerales > Nitrosopumilaceae > Nitrosotalea. The sequence continues at coordinate 55,864 of JANWLA010000040.1, forward strand.
GCGTAAGCAATCCAGAGCAGGCAAAATTTATAATAAAATCAGGAGCAGATGCAATAATAGTTGGAAGCGCATTTTTGAGATTAATGGAAAGTACATCTCCAGAAAAGATCGAAAGCAAAATTGGATCGTTTGCAGCTAGTCTAAAGAAAGTCACAATCACAGAATAAGAAATAAAAGGATCTCAAATCCATCATGGATATGCAGACAGAATCTACGAAATACATTTTTGTGACAGGAGGAGTCATGTCTGGCCTTGGAAAAGGTGTTGTTTCATCATC